>NZ_DFOZ01000034.1:32548-63335 GCF_002377005.1 Limnobacter sp. UBA3528
GCCGGTCGGGTTGTTGGGGTTGGCGATGAAAACTACATGCGTTTGAGAATCGATGGACTTCAAAAACCCATCTAGATCGTGAGTAAAGCAAACCGCAGGCACTACCTTGGACTGCGCACCGCATCCCTGTGTAGCCAAGGGGTAAACCGCAAATGCGTACTGCGAAAATACGGCATTGGTCCCTTGCGTCAGAAAAGCTTTTGCCGCCAATTCCAGTACGTCGTTGGAACCATTGCCCAAGGTTATTTGCTCAGGTTTTACACCGTGACGAGCAGCCAGTTTGGCCTTCAAGGAAAAACCGTTCGCGTCCGGGTAACGGCCCAAATCGGTCGCAGCCTGCGCAATCGCAGCCTTGGCTTTTTCACCCAGCCCCAAGGGATTTTCATTGGAGGCCAGCTTGACCACTGTATTGGGGTCGAGACCCAGTTCTCGAACCACGTCAGACACCGGTTTACCGGCCTTGTAGGGGGCAATGGCACGAATGAATTGAGGGGCTTGCTCGGTCAGTTTTTGCATGGTGCTGCTTTCAGTTGCGTTGTGCTGCCGGGTACGAACCCAGCACTTTCAAAAAGGATGCGCTTTTTCTCAGTTGCTCCAAAGCTTTGGCCACTGCTGGCTCGCTTTGATGGCCTTGCAAATCTATGAAAAAATAATACTCCCAGCGTCCATTGCGGGCGGGTCTAGACTCCAGCCGGGTCATTGACACATTCTCGGCGTTAAAGGGTTCCAGCATTTTGTACACTGCACCCGGCTGATTGGGCACGGATGCAACCAAGCTTGTTTTATCCACCCCGGAAGGCCCTGTTAATTGATTGCCCAAAACCAGGAAACGAGTGGTGTTGTGGGCATCGTCTTGAATATGTTCCTGAAATGCTTTCAAGCCATAACGCTCTCGCGCGGCCTGGCCTGCAATGGCTGCCACTTTTGCGTTTTCACTGGCCATTTGGGCAGCAACACCGTTGCTGGCTACGGTTTCCTGTTGAATGTGAGGCGCATACTGCGAAAGCCACCCACGGCACTGTGCCAAGGCTTGCGGGTGGGCACATATTTTTTCAATGCCGTCCAGCGATCCGGTTTGACACAGCAATTGGTGATGGATAGCCAACTGAACTTCGCCACACACCAAAGCGCTTGACTCAACCAAGGCGTCCAGCGTGCGGGCAATCGACCCCTCTGTCGAATTCTCAACTGGCACCACAGCAAAATCGACCTGCTGAGCCTGTAACTGTCGAAAAGCCTCTTCAATGGTTTCTACTGGTTCGGCCTGAACGCAGTGTCCAAAGAACGACCAAACCGCCTGTTCGCTGTAAGTACCTAAAGGCCCCAGAAAAGCCACGTGTACCTCGCGCTCCAGAGAGCGGCAAGCCGACATGATTTCCTTGAACAAGGTGTGAATGTGTTGTGAACTCAGAGGCCCAGTGTTGGCGGTATTTAGTTTGTCGAGCACCTGCGCTTCACGTTCGGGGCGCATGACGGGGGCATCGGTTTTCGCCTTCACATGACCAATCGACTGAGCGAGGCTTGCTCTTTTGTTGAGCAAAATCAACATTTGCTGATCGATGTCATCGATTTGATCGCGAAACTTCAGCAATTCGGCATTGATATCAGGCGTACTCATCAAGCCTCCGTTTTCTCGAATTCGCGCATGAACTCAGCCAACGCCTTAACCCCTTCCAGAGGCATGGCATTGTAAATAGACGCGCGCATGCCACCCACAGATTTATGTCCTTTCAACTGCACCAGACCACGCTCTGCGGCAAGGCTGAGAAATTTTCCGTTCAACGTCTCGTCGGCCAGCGTGAAAGGTACATTCATGCGAGAACGGTCAGAAATTCGAACCGGGCAGTTGTAAAGCGCACTGCTGTCAATCGTGTTGTACAACAAGGCCGCTTTTTCTTGTGCCTGGGCTTGCGCCCAAGGCACACCACCCTTCTCAATCAACCATTCAAACACCAAGCCAGCGATATAAATAGAATACGTTGGCGGCGTGTTGTACATGGAACCGTTTTCAGCCACGGTACCGAATTCAAACGCGGATGGACAGATTGGCAAAGCCCGATTAAGCAGTTCTTTGTCGATCACTACAATGGTGACGCCAGCGGGGCCCACATTCTTTTGTGCACCGCCATAAATCAAGCCGTATTTGGCCACATCGAGCGTTTTCGACAGAATATTTGAGGACATGTCCGCAACCACAGGACAATCCAGTTGGCTGGCAAGTGACTCAATTTGCCCATTGAACTCGACGCCACTGATTGTTTCGTTGTCGCAATAATGCAAATAGGCCATTTGTTGGCCATTCACGCGGTCAAGCAATGAAGCACACTCAGGAACGTAGCAAGCGGCCGCGGTGTCGGTCAGTGCATTTGCGTTGTCGAGCACCACACGGGCCAATCCGTACTTTGAAAACTCCTTGGTAGTCTTTTTCGACCATGCACCGGTATTGACGAATGCAGCCTGCTCAAAACCTTGAAGCAAATTCATTGGCACAATTGCATTCATGCCAACAGCGCCACCCTGCATGAACAACACATCATGTGTATCCGGCACGTTCAACAACTTGCGAAAGTCACTGCGGGTTTTGTCGAAAATACTGGTGTATTCAGGACTGCGATGGCTCATCTCCATCACGGACAAACCCTTGCCCTGCCAATCCAGCATTTCCTCCGCAGCCTTGCGCAAGACTGGCTCAGGCAAAGCTGCCGGACCCGCAGAAAAATTCCAAACTCTAGACATGCTCGCCCTGTGCAATCAACCGTTCAAATCATTTTCGACTTATTCATCAGCTTGTGCCGAGTCACCGTTTTCGTCAGTTTCCCCAAGGTCTTCAGCATCGGACTCCACGATGCGCTGCAAGCCCGAAAGCCATGTACCTTCATCCACGCTGATCAATGTGACGCCTTGTGTTGCGCGCCCCATTTCACGGATCTCGGACACGCGCGTGCGAACCAGCACTCCACCCGTGGTAATCAACATGATTTCGTCTGTTGGATTCACCAGCACTGCGGATACAACCTTGCCATTACGCTCAGAAGTTTGAATGGCGATCATGCCTTTGGTACCGCGGCCGTGTCGGGTGTACTCGGAGACAGGCGTGCGCTTTCCAAAACCATTCTCGGTAGCGGTCAACACGGATTGTTGTTCACTTTCTGCCACCAACATGGCGATAACTCGCTGGCCTTCTTCGAGGTTCATGCCGCGAACACCACGTGCATTGCGGCCCATGGCGCGCACATCGTTTTCATCGAAACGCACCGCCTTGCCGGAATCACTGAACAACATCACGTCATTGGTGCCGTTGGTCATGGCTGCACCAATCAGGAAGTCACCTTCATCCAAATTCACCGCAATAATGCCGCGCTTCATGGGACGGGAAAAATCGCTGAGTTTGGACTTCTTGACAGTGCCCAGGCTGGTGGCCATCAAGACATATTTGTCTTCGTCTTCAAAACTTTTCACTGGCAACACAGCCGTGATTTTTTCGCCTTCCGCCAAGGGGAACATGTTGATGATGGGACGACCACGCGAGGTGCGAGAACCCTGCGGCACCTCATACACCTTCAGCCAATAAACACGGCCTGCATTTGAAAAATATAAAATCGTATCGTGCGTGTTGGCCACGAACAGGTAGTCAATCCAGTCATCTTCTTTGGTTGTGGCCGCCTGCTTGCCGCGACCACCGCGTTTTTGCGCACGGTATTCGGTCAGCGGCTGGCTCTTGATGTAGCCGGAGTGTGAAAGTGTCACCACCATGTCCTGCGGTGTGATCAGGTCTTCGGTACCCAGTTCGGTGGCATTGAATTCAATCATCGAGCGACGCTCATCTGCAAACTCGTTGCCAATCGACGTCAGCTCATCTTTGATAATCTGATTAATACGCTCGGGTTTAGACAAAATATCGAGCAAATCAGCGATTTGATCGATTACTTCCTTGTATTCATTCAAGATTTTGTCTTGTTCAAGACCGGTCAAGCGCTGCAGGCGCATGTTCAAAATTTCCTGAGCCTGCACTTCGCTCAGGCGATACATGCCGTCGTCCTGTAGACCCAGACGGGCTGGCAATCCCTCGGGGCGGAAAGCTTTGGCGCCACCAGAATCGCCCAGCTCTGTGCGCGACAGCATTTCGCGAACAATCGAGGAGTCCCAGCTTTTTGCAACCAGATCGGCTTTCGCCACAGGCGGTGTAGGCGCCGCCTTGATGATTGCAATGAATTCATCAATATTGGCCAAGGCCACGGCCAGGCCTTCCAGCACATGGCCGCGATCCCTGGCTTTTCGCAATTCAAACACGGTGCGGCGGGTAATTACCTCGCGGCGATGGCGCAAAAAGTAGAAAATCAGGTCCCGCAGGTTCAACAATCGGGGCTGGCCATCGACCAGCGCAACCATGTTGATGCCGAATGTATCTTGAAGCTGTGTGTTTTTGTACAGGTTATTCAGAATGACTTCGGGTACTTCCCCACGTTTCAATTCGATCACGACGCGAATACCGTCTTTGTCGGATTCGTCACGAATGTCGGAAATACCCTCGATTTTCTTTTCTGAGACCAGCTCGGCAATGCGCTCAAGCAAGGTTTTCTTGTTCACCTGGTACGGCAATTCGTCCACGATAATAGACTGGCGACCGCCTTTGTCCATGTCTTCGAAGTGGGTTTTCGCACGCATCACCACACGGCCTCGGCCGGTGCGGTATCCCTCTCGCACACCCTGGATGCCGTAAATAATGCCAGCTGTTGGAAAATCGGGGGCGGGGATCAATTCGATCAGATCATCGACAGTACATTCAGGCGCATCAATCGCGTAAAGGCAGGCAGCAACCACTTCTTTCAGGTTGTGCGGGGGCATGTTGGTGGCCATACCCACAGCAATGCCTGATGAGCCGTTGACCAGCAAGTTCGGCAAGCGGGCTGGCAACACCTTGGGCTCACGCTCACTGCCGTCATAGTTTGGCCCGAAATCGACAGTTTCCTTGTCGATGTCCAGCAGCATTTCCTGGGCAATTTTGGCGAGGCGAATTTCGGTGTAACGCATGGCCGCCGCGTTATCACCATCGATTGAACCGAAGTTACCTTGACCATCAACCAGCATGTAGCGCAATGAAAAATCTTGTGCCATACGCACAATGGTGTCGTAAACCGCAGAATCACCGTGTGGGTGGTACTTACCGATTACGTCACCGACAATACGGGCAGACTTCTTGTAGGCACGGTTCCAGTCGTTGTTCAACTCATGCATGGCAAACAGCACACGGCGGTGCACTGGCTTAAGGCCGTCACGCACATCCGGCAAGGCTCGACCCACAATTACGCTCATGGCGTAATCGAGATAAGACCTGCGCATCTCCTCTTCAAGGCTGATAGGGAGCGTTTCTTTTGCGAATGAATCCATGTTTCTTCTTGTGTTGAATTATTTGACTGAAGGAATAACAATTCAGGACGCTGCCATTCACGGCGGCGTCACATCCCTGGCGCTACACTTGCAAGCTTTCGATTGTATCAGCCAAAATCGCTGAAACTGGGCGCAATGGTGCGTTCCAAATCATCTAGTGACCCTGCCCATGCAACTGCTGACCCCCCAATGGCTCTTGTGCCTGAACCACACCACTGAAGTGCTTGAAAACCATGCGGTTTTAATCCATCAAGACCAAATTCAGGCGATTGGTCCACGCGAGGAAATGTTGCTGGCGCACCCCGACGCCGAGCGCATCGACCTACCCGGGCAAGTGCTCATGCCAGGCTTGATTAATTGCCACACCCATGCGGCCATGAACTTGCTGCGCGGTGCAGCAGACGATCTGGCACTTCATGACTGGTTGCAAACCAGGATTTGGCCGCTCGAGGGCGAGTTGGCCGATGCAGAGTTCGTCTATGACGGTACAGTGCTAGCCGCCGCCGAAATGCTTCAAGGCGGCGTCACCACGTTCAACGACATGTACTTTTACCCCGATCAGGTTGTACAAGCGGCGCTGGATGTAGGTTCACGCGTATTTGCAGGCATTACAGTCATCGAATTCCCGACACGCTATGCGGCTGAAGCCAAGCAATACATCGAACTGGGGATAGCCGCACGCGACAAATTCAAGCTTGAGCCAACCGTGCATTGGACGATTGCTCCGCATGCCCCCTATACGGTGAGTGACGACACATTTCAGCACATGGCGATGCTGGCCGAGGAATTGGATTTGCCGATTCACTGCCACCTGCACGAAACAGCCAGTGAAGTCAGCGATGCGGAAAGTCGCGACGGTACTCGGCCCTTTTCCAGGTTTGAGCAACTCGGCCTGATTAATGAACGCCTGATGGCGGTGCATGGCGTGCATCTGAACGAGCATGAATTGCAAGTGATGGCGGCCAAAGGGGCGACTCTGGTGCATTGCCCGGCTTCCAACCTGAAGCTCGCCAGCGGCATTGCGCCTGTGGCCGCAGCACTGAAAGCTGGCGTCAACGTGGTCATAGGCACAGATGGTGCGGCCAGCAACAACAAGTTGGACATGTGGGAAGAAGGCCGCTTGGCCTCCCTGCTCTGCAAAGGTGCCAGTGGCGATGCCACCGCCTTCAATGCAAGTGAGTTGCTCAAAAGCATGACTTGTAACGCGGCCAAGGCGTTGGGGGCGGACCACTTGATCGGCCGTATTGCCCCCGGTCTGCAGGCGGACCTGATCACAATCGCAATTGGAGAGGCTGCTCACCAGTTACCCAACCACAATCTGGTCTCGAAACTGGCTTACAGCGGGGCTTCCAGGGATGTGAAGCATGTTTGGGTAGCGGGCGTTCAAGTTGTGCAATCGCAACAACTTGTGGGCAAAAGGGCACAATTAGTCGGGGAAATCATGCGAAAAACCCAACGAGTGTGGCAGACTCGTGTCGAGAAAGTTGGTTGAGAGGGTGATAACTATGACAGCCTCTACTGTAAACTATCAACCAGCTTGAACCCCTATTTAACCCAAGGAGCAACAATGAAAAAAATGTCGACTCTCACGCAAGTTCTGATGGCAATGGCCATTGGTACAGCGTCTACAGCCGCTATGGCCCACACAACAGACAAAGGTGAAGGCCTGTCAGGCTATGTAGTGGATGGCAGCGGCAAGGTTGTTAAAGACGGCTCCGGCGAGTGCATCCGCACCAGCTACTTCACAGCCGCTTTGGCAATCCAGGAATGTGATCCTGACTTGATCCCCAAGAAGCCAGCTCCAGCACCAGTTGCTGCACCAGCACCTGCTCCTGAGCCCGCACCAGCACCTACTCCAGTAATTACCAAAGTAAGTCTGGAAGCGGATGCCTACTTCGACTTCGACAAGGCCACACTGAAGCAAGGCGGTAAAGACCGTATTGATTCTGAAATCGCCAAGTTGGGTCAGGTTGACTTGAACAGCGTAATCGCAATCGGTCACACCGACTCTATCGGTTCCGATGCTTACAACCAAAAGCTGTCCGAGCGTCGTGCTCAGGCCGTTAAGGACTACATGGTAAGCAAGGGCGTTTCCGCTGACCGTATCCAGATCAAGGGCATGGGCGAAAGCCAGCCAGTGGCTGACAACAAGACTAGAGAAGGTCGTGCCAAGAACCGTCGCGTTGAGATCGAATTCAACGCAACACAGAAAGTTGCCAAGTAATTAGCAACCTCTGGTTCTGATCAAAAAAGCCCGGCCTAGCCGGGCTTTTTTGTTTCTGCCTTCGGTTAAACTAAAGGCTATCGCATTCTATTGAAGAGCCTTGACCCATGAGCAGTATCGAATCCAACAACAATGTTGACCACGCCGAACTGGCCAAATTTTCCGCATTGGCCAGCAAATGGTGGGACCCCAACAGTGAGTTCCGCCCCCTGCACGAAATCAACCCGCTTCGATTAAACTGGATCGATGAACGTGTCGGCCTGAAAGGAAAAAGGGTTCTGGATGTGGGCTGCGGTGGTGGCATTCTGGCTGAAAGCATGGCTCGCCGGGGTGCGGATGTTCTGGGCATTGACCTGGCAGATAAATCGCTGAAAGTAGCCGAACTGCACAAGCTTGAAACTGGTGTGAACAATGTCAATTACCGATTTGTCTCAGCAGAGCAATTGGCCGCTGAAGAGCGAGGCACATTCGATGTCGTGACCTGCCTTGAAATGCTAGAGCATGTACCCGATCCTGCCCAAACCATTCAGGCCTGTGCCGACTTGTGTAAACCGGGTGGCTGGCTGTTTTTCTCGACCATCAACCGAAATCCAAAAAGCTTCGTTTTTGCGATTGTCGGCGCGGAGTACGTGCTGAACCTGCTTCCCAAAGGTACTCACGAGTACAAAAAATTCATCAAACCCTCTGAACTGGCGCAATATGCACGCCAATCAAAACTTGATTTCTCTGAAATCATTGGCTTGGTGTACAACCCCCTGACCAAGGTTTATCGCCTTGCTCGCGACACCGATGTGAATTACATGGTGGCCTGCAGAAAACCGGCTTGAGGGGTTAAACCGTGCCTTTAAAAGGAATTTTGTTTGATCTGGACGGTACGCTCGTAGACACTGCGCCCGACCTGTGCGGCACCATTCAAGACATGCAAAGCGATAGAGGAATTGACATTACCCCCTATCGAGCGATGGAACACCTCGCCTCCGGGGGGGCGCGCGCTTTGCTGAGAGCAGGCTTCGGGCTTGAAATGCATTACCCGGAGTTTCCGGCCATGCGTGCAGAATTTCTTGAACGCTATGAGGCCAGAATTGCCCGAGAAAGTTCGGTTTACAGCGGAATTACTCCCTTGCTGAATGAAATTAAAGCGCGCGGTGCCCAGTGGGGAATCGTCACCAACAAGCCCTACTACCTGGCTGAAAAGCTTGTGCATGAGCTGGGTTTGACCCAAGGTTGCAGTGTGCTCATTGGCGGCGACACAGCCGAAAAGCCAAAACCCTCCCCTCAGCCCTGTTTCATGGCGGCTGGTCAAATGCGTTTGCCCACCGAGCAATGCGTGATGATTGGCGATGACGAAAGGGATATTATTGCGGGCAGAGAGGCTGGCATGACCACTGTGGCGGTTGAATATGGCTACATTGCCAGCCCGATTGAGCAATGGCGTGCGGATGCAACTGTAAAAACTGCCCACGATTTGGCCAAATGGCTTGAAATTAGAATGTGAGCCCCCACATCAAGAGTGTTACAATTGGTTTTCCAATGGGGTCGATCTGGTTTCGACGTGGGTTGCAAAGCTATTGGGGCGTGTCGAGGATCAGTTACCTCGTAAATCCATCTGAAAAACTTTAAACGCAAACGACTCTTCGTTTAGCCCCGAACTCAAACTGGCCGCTTAAGCCAGTTTAGTTTGGACTTCCTACACCAGCTCGCCGATGGGCTGGGCGGGGTCAAACCCGCGGTGGGATCATCTACATCGGACCGCTTACCGGAATGCTGCCGGCCGGTAAGTTAAATTAGGTGGATCGCGGATGCTGAAGAATGTCGCTTTTCGTCAGTAGCCGTTAAACACAAACAAGACGACTACACACGTAGAACTGGTAGTGGAGGATTTGCGGACGCGGGTTCAATTCCCGCCGGCTCCACCAAATAAAGCAAAAAAGGCTACCCTTTGGGTGGCCTTTTTAGTTTACTTCACCGACAAAATGTAATTGGCAATCGTCATTGCGTCCTCGTCGGTTACCCGCGGTTGCGCAGGCATGGGCGTATTGCCCCACACACCAGCACCACCCGACTGGATTTTCTTGGCCAGCTTTTCGGCCGCCCCCGCCTCATCGGCGTATTTCAAAGCCACTTGTTGATAGGTGGGGCCATACTTCTTTTTGTCCTCGGCATGGCATGCCGTACAGTTGTACTTTCTAACCATTTCAGGGCTGGCCACCGCATTGCCAAGCGCTGTGAACATTGAGCCAGCAATCATCAAGGCTGCATACTTCTTCATGAATACTTCCCTCTCCAGGGCCGCGCCACCCCGATGGGACAGCACGGCTTTAACTTCTCAACTAGAAAAACTTAGTTTGGTTTGATCTGATAAATTTCGCCTTCATCGGTGGCCACATACAGGTTGCCGTCATGACCTTGCACCACGGAACGGAAGCGACCCGCGGGCATGGGCAAAGGCATGATGCTGCGCTTGGCTGTCAAGCCATCTTTGCTGATGTCGAGCAAGTCGATGCGGTTACCGACGGGAGTTCCATGGATACCAATTCCCATATACCCAACGGCCATTTTCCCGTCCCAGTCTTTCCACTGTTTACCATTCAGGAAAACCCCCGAAGACATGCCCTGCGACAAGTTTTCATTGTTCCAGGCTGGCTTCATGGCTTTGGGATAGGTTTTGGTGTCTGTCATCGGCATAAATGCCGCACGCTTCACGGGTTCCATGGCACCCATTTGATTCGGGCTGTAACCGCAATAAGCGTCTGGGCAATCTCCACGGCCACCCACATTGGGTCGTGGGTCCCATCCAGCGTTGCCGCCATTACTCAGCACAGTGACCTCATCGGAGTGCCAAGGTCCATTCTCGGCCGTAACCGGTTGATTGGTACCTGGACGGAATGCAATACCTTGGGGATTGCGATGGCCGTACGTGAACACGCGCGCATCAAAACCCTTGGGCGGCTTGTTGCCCGCGGCGGCCTTACCGTCCCGGTCAATCCGCAACACCTTGCCACCCAGCTTGGTGGGGCTTTGTGGCACAGCGCCATTGTGCGTGTCGCCAGTGGTCACATACAGAAAACCGTCGCCAGAATTGAATCGAATTCGCCCACCATTGTGGGCACCCGAGGAACCGAAAGGATGATCGCTTGCCGCAGTTTTGTAAGGGATGTCATCCACGATATCTGTTCGATCAGAGGTTTTGCTCAAGTCTGCGTTTACTTTCAACCGGATCACCCGGTTGGTCTGCGGATTCGATTTGCTGGAGGTGGAATACACATAGACATATCGATTTTTTGCAAAATCAGGATCCACCGCCACACCATTCATACCAGCCTGACCGTCACAAAACAAATCTGGCATAGCGTCCGCATAACCCTTGGCGTCTTTCATCCCAACCAGTTTGTTCACGGAGCCCGAGGGTAAGCGGACCGACAGGCCATGGCATTTCTCAGTGAAAAACATGGCGCCATCTGGCAGAAACGCCATGTCCCAAGGATTCTCCAATTTGGTCAAAACGGCTGTTGCGGTAAGACTAGGGGCTGCTGCTGTCGCGACACCGCTCATCGCCAGACTGGCTGAGGCAAAGACCGCGCATGACAAAAGTTTATTGAGCTTCTTCATTTTGTCTCCTGATTCTATGAGTAAGGCAGGCGTGTAATTCGATATCAAAGCGATCGTGTCATCGCTCATCATCGAAGCACACCTCGAGAAAATTGCACATATTTAACACTCGGTCAATATGGCCTTACCCGCAAAAGAATCATTCCGTTTTTGAAGACTTGCCTTTCAATATCAGGCTGAAGAAATTTTTGCTACCCGCCTTTTCACCTTGATCGGACAGCAAGCGCTGAACACTGAAACCCAGCAGCAAAATTGTGGATCCACTGAAAGCCAACAAGCCACCAATGAGCGACAAGGGCCAGCTAAGATCTAGAAGCCGAAGCAACAATGCAACGACCACACTGAATAACACCAACAAACACACATAGATTTTCATGACCCAACACACCTGTTCAGCTTGACAAACACTCGTCTCCGGACCAGTGAATGCGCACTGCAATGCAAGGTTTCCTTGCGAACGAACAGCGCTCACCTGAGCGCACCCGGTTGATCGCCAAAAACTATTGCTGTGATTGCCTGTGTTTTTGGACCTGCGAATATTAATGAATATGGCAATTAAGATCCAGAAAATGTAATGTCGATTTGCGGTCAATTTTTCAGGTTTGAAACCAACAAGTTTGATCACAATGCTACTTTGTACAAATTCCTTTTTTTAACAATTTCGACATACAATTGTTGCAGCGCAAAAAACCACCTGAATGTCTATTTTGCGAACTAGACAAAATCAGAATTATGGTTATTTTTTAAATTTCACAATTGTTTACTTTTCGCCACATCTGAAAGGCACTAGTCCTACACATTATGCAAAAAGGCGTTTTTCTCTCCATTTTGGCCTCTGTACTGTTTGGCAGCATGTACTACTACACCACCTTGCTTGATCCTTTAAGTGGGGAGGAAATTTATGGTTGGAGAATGCTGCTGACCCTGCCAGTGATGACACTTTTTTTGATCTGGACTAAAGAGTGGGGTTTGATCAAATCGATTGCGCTGAGGTTGAAAACCGAGTGGAAACTTTATCTGGCTTTACCAGCGTCGTCCCTGCTGCTTGGCACACAACTGTGGCTTTTCCTTTGGGCCCCTTTGCATGGGCATGCGATGAATGTCTCTTTGGGCTATTTCATGATGCCACTGGTGATGGTTTTAATTGGCCGCTTTTACTACCGGGATAAACTCAGTCAACTTCAAAAACTGGCTGTGTTACTGGCACTGCTTGGTGTTACCAATGCGGTGTTTCAAGCTGGGGGATTCGCCTGGACCTCCCTCTTGGTGTGTTTGGGTTATCCCTATTACTTTGTGCTGCGGTCAAAATTCAAAATAGACAATCTGGGCGGGTTGTGGTTTGACATGTTGCTAATGACCCCGCTGGCGCTGTACTTTGCACTGAATGGCGAAGGCTTGGCCCAAATGACGGGATTACAACTTCAGCTACCTTTGCTGATTATCCTGTTGGGGGTGTTAAGTGCTTCAGCCTTGATCGCCTATATTTTGTCGAGCCGTATGTTGCCATTTAGTTTGTTTGGTTTGCTGGGCTACGTAGAACCTGTGCTTTTGGTGGTGGTTGCGTTCTTGATCGGCGAATCAATCGCCAAGCAGGAGTGGCCCACCTATCTCGCCATTTGGCTGTCACTTAGTTTGCTGGCCGTAGAGGGCCTACTTAAGCTTTATAGGATCGAATCACGGTCGACAAATCGGGGTCTTGATTAAAAGTTTCTGTAAAAAAGTCCACAAAACTGCTGATCTTGATGGAAGGGCGACGTTCAGGTTGATATACCACATTCAGTGGCAAAGTACTTGGCTTGTAGTGGTTCAAAATTGTTTGAACGCTACCATCTCGAATGTCGCGACCATAAATCCAGGTGGGTGAATAACAAATGCCCAGTCCTTCGAGAACACCTTGACGAATTGCCTCAGAACTATTTGATTGAAAGTTACTTCCTACACGGACAGTGATGGCTTTGTCTTTGCTGCCGTAAAAGGTCCATTCATTGAAGTTGTCGATTCCTGTGTAAAGCAGACAGTTGTGTGCGCTTAAATCATCGGGTTTTTGAGGAGTACCGTGGCGTGCCAAATAAGCTGCGGACACAATAACTGCCCTGCTCACTGAGCCAATCCGCCTTGCAATCAGGCGACTGTCTTTTAGTTCGCCCACACGGAAGGCCACATCGATACCCGCTGCCACCAGGTCGACAAAACTGTCGTCTAGTTGCAGGTCAATTCGCATTTTCGGATATCGCTCATAAAATGCGGCGAGTCGAGGCACAATGTGAATTCGGCCAAATGCGACAGGCGCAGCTACCCTTAAAAGACCGCTAACCTCGTGTTCAGCGCGATGCACTTCGCTTCGGGCCTCCTCCAAAGTATCAAGCACTTGCCGACACCGTTGGTAGTACAGGCGTCCCGCCTCGGTTAACGCGTGGCTGCGGGTGGAGCGCACAAGCAATAAAACGCCAACGTCAGCCTCCAAGGCCTGCACCTGTTTACTGATGGCTGACTGTGTTGTGTGGGCCTGCCTTGCCACCGCGGAGAAGTTGCCTGTTTCCACCACCCTGACGAACGTCTCCATCAACTTCAAGCGATCCATTCAGCGATTCCTTAATATATTCCCCTCAGGAATAAATACTATAACAACTGTTCCGTAGATCCATGGGCTGTGAATACGCATAATGTGCAACATTGCACTGCAACACAAGAGGAGTACCAAAGCATGAATGCACCCACCCCACACGTGAATGAACAAATTGCCAACGTTGATGATTTGAAACTGTTTCAACCCGGAAAAATTGGCAGTATTGAAGTGAAAAACCGGGTTGTCATGGCCCCGTTGACGCGTTGTCGCTCAGACGAAGCAGCAGGAGATATTCCTGGCAGCGACATGAACATTGAGTACTACAAGCAACGCGCAAATGCGGGCTTGATCATCAGCGAAGGAACGCAGGTTTCGCCAGCCGGGAAAGGCTACATGGCTACGCCCGGAATATATTCCGAGGCGCAAGTACAAGGCTGGAAACCGATCACCGCCGCCGTTCATGCCGCTGGCAGCAAAATCATTGCGCAGATTTGGCATGTTGGCCGCATTACACACCCGGACCTGACTGGCGGCCTGAGCCCGATTGCGCCTTCAGCGGTAAAGCCCAATATAGTGGCCTACACCCACAATGGCAAGGTAGAGGTGCCAGTGCCACATGAGCTGAGCGCAGATGAGATCAAAGTGGTCGTGAATGAATATCGCCAAGGTGCGGCCAATGCCATCAAGGCTGGTTTTGACGGCGTGGAAATCCACGGGGCAAATGGTTATTTGATCGACCAGTTTTTGCGCGATGGCGCCAACAAACGTACCGATCAATATGGTGGCAGTGCCGAGAACCGTGCGCGCTTTGCCCTTGAAGTGGTTGACGCAGTCATTGCTGAAATCGGTGCGGGTAAGGTGGGCATTCGCTTGTCCCCGGTAACACCATTCAACGATCTGAGCGATAGCAATCCTCAAGCTGTATTTGGCTACCTGATCGAGCAATTAAACCAGCGTGGAATCGGCTTCATCCATATGATTGAAGGCTCGACGGGCGGTGACCGCGATGTACCCGGTTTTGATTACGCATGGGCCCGCAAAACGTTCCAAGGTACCTACATCGTGAACAACGGCTATACCCGTGACATGGCGATCAATGCCCTGGAAACCGGCTGGGCCGATGCGGTTTCTTTCGGACGGGCTTACATCTCCAACCCCGACCTTGTGCAGCGCCTGAAACTGAACGCACCCTTGGCGGAGGGTAACCCGCAGACTTATTACGCTCCAGGGCCAGAAGGCTACATTGATTACCCATCATCGAACGCGTAAATGAAAACGCCGGCCACAAGCCGGCGTTTTTTTTGATAATCTCAAAGCATGAGCAAAGACAGCCTTGAAGCACTTCAACAACAATTGATCGAATTTTCCAATGCGCGGCGTTGGGAAAAATTTCATTCCCCAAAAAACCTCAGTATGGCGTTGTCGGTCGAAGTGGCAGAATTGCTGGAACACTTTCAATGGCTAACCGAGGAAGAATCAAGGGGCATCGAGGGCAGCAAGCTGGATGAAGTCAAAGAAGAAGTGGCCGACGTGCTGCTTTACCTGCTACAAATCTGCAATCAGTTGCACATCGACCCAATCGATGCCGCCCAGAAAAAACTGGTGAAAAATGCCCTGAAATATCCCGCAATCGACTAGGGCTGCGCGGCTTGCGCTGGTGGGTCAGGCAAGCGAGCCCCAGTACCACAAGCGTGACAATACTTTGAAAACGTGCTTTTACGAGAACCACAGGCTGTGCACTTGTCGTGAAGACCTATTCCGCAATGTGGACAAAAATCAATCGCCGAGTCTTTCAAGTCAACCGTGCGTTCACAGCCTGGGCAAATGCCTTTAAGCAAACGTGCCAGTGCCGTGTCGTAATCCAGAACTTCTCGTCGCTTTGTTTCAGGTTGCGCTTCGGCCAATCGTTGCAGTTCCAGGTAACGGTTCAGGGCACGAATCGCCTGACGGCCCACCAGTACCGTAATGACAATACCCACGATATAGCGAATGTATCCCCCGTAACTGGGCAGATACGGCACCAACTCGACGAAAAATACAAACAAGGCGAAATAGATAAACCCCCACACGAAGGGCCAGTAAGTGCTTTGACGCTTGGTTTTGTAAAACCAGCCAGCGACCAGCAACAGCGGCAAAGTCAAAGCGAGGCGATAGCCAAACACGCGCAATTCCTGGCTTTGAATGGCACTGGTGTATTCGCCTTGTGCAGCACGCTCCAAGTCATTCAATTGCAATTGTGCTTTTCGATTGGCCTGCTGTGCATCCAGCAGCAATTTCTGCTGCATTTCCAACTGAGCCAGCGCCACTCGCTCCAGGGCCTGTAGATTGTCAACTCGCTCGGTTCTAGCAATCAGCTCCTGGTCTTGATCAGGAAGTGCAGTGGCCTTGCGTGTGGCCACCCACGCCATGAACTTCTCCCGTTCGGAATCTGTATCAGCCTCAGCCGCACTGTGCTTCAGTCTTGACTGTTCCAAAGCATCACTCACCTCGCGCTCGTTGAGTTCAGTCTTTCGGATCTGCTCTCGAACTGTTTTTAGTTCGATTGGATCCATGAAATCTTCGAGCGTTTGGGTTTGTTCAATTTGAGGCAAATCGCCCACGAGCGTGCCACCCAAACCGATCAGGAACCATGCGAAAACCACGGCCACCATCCACAAGCCGCGGCGAAACCATTTTTCTGACAACCTCAGTGATTTGCTCATCTGAATCTCATCCTGTTTTTATATGGTTTCAACAACGCGCGAGTGGCTTATTTCAGATACCGCGCATGGAAACGCAAATGATCCTCAATGAAGGTAGCAATAAAATAGTAGCTGTGGTCGTACCCAGCCTGGTAACGAACTTCGGCTTGATAACCGGTTTCCTGCAGAGCCGCCTCCAACAATTCGGTTTTCAGTTGCGAAGCCAGAAAGTTATCGGACAAACCTTGGTCGATCAACATGGGAAGTTGCTGAGCGCCCGCGCGAATGAGCGCCACAGTGTCATGACGCTGCCAGACTGCGGGATCGTTGCCCAGGTACAAAGCCAAGGCCTTCTGCCCCCAGGGACATTGCGTGGGGCTGACTATAGGCGCAAATGCACTCACCGACGCATAGCGAGCCGGGTTGTTCAATGCGATGGTAAGCGCCCCATGGCCCCCCATTGAATGACCAAAAACCGATTTAAGCTGACTAACCGGCAAACTTTCTTCGATCAGGGCTGGCAACTCATCAATGATGTAGCTATACATTTTGTAGTGTGAGTTCCAGGGCGCCTGAATGGCATCCACATAGAAACCAGCACCCAATCCAAAATCATAAGCCTTGTCAACGTCATCGGGCACGCCTTCTCCACGCGGGCTGGTGTCGGGCATCACCAAGGCGATTCCCAACTCCGCTGCTACTCGTTGTGCACCAGCCTTGGTAGTAAAGTTCTGATCAGTGCATGTCAATCCCGACAACCAGTACGCCACCGGTACCCGCTGCCCTGCCTGGGCTTGGGGTGGCAAATAGACGCTGAACTGCATGCTGCAATTCAGCACCTCTGACACATGTTCATACTGGTTTTGCAGACCACCAAAGCATTGAACGCTGCTGAGTAATTTCATATTAAAAATGGATTACTGTGCGAATGGATTTACCCTCGTGCATCAAATCAAAGGCTTCATTGATTCGCTCCAAAGGCATGGTGTGGGTAATAAATGTGTCCAGATCAATTTCATCATTCATGAAGCGGTTCACATAGCCTGGCAGTTCCGTGCGGCCTTTCACTCCGCCAAACGCACTGCCACGCCACACACGGCCTGTCACCAATTGAAACGGGCGTGTGGCAATTTCCTGTCCAGCGCCTGCAACCCCAATAATCACTGACTCGCCCCAACCCTTGTGGCAGCACTCCAGTGCCGATCTCATCACATTCACGTTACCAATGCACTCGAACGAGAAGTCGACACCGCCATCGGTCATTTCCACGATGACTTCCTGTATCGGTTTACTGTGGTCCTTGGGATTCACAAAATCAGTCGCACCCAATTTTTTGGCGATAGCAAACTTGTCTGCATTGATGTCGATTGCAATAATTCGGCTGGCCTTGGCCTGCACAGCGCCAATAATTGCAGCCAAACCGATTCCTCCCAATCCAAATATAGCGACTGTGTCGCCAGCCTTAACCTTGGCAGTGTTGTGCACGGCGCCTATACCAGTGGTTACTCCACATCCCAGCAAACAAACTTTCTCCAAGGGTGCCTTGGGATCAATTTTTGCCAGTGAAATTTCAGGCACCACCGTGTGCTCTGCAAAAGTGGAGGTGCCCATGTAGTGATAAATCGGTTTGCCATCTTTGGAAAAGCGAGTGGTGCCATCGGGCATCAATCCCTTGCCTTGCGTGGCTCGAATCGCTTGACACAGATTGGTTTTACCCGAAGTGCAAAACTTGCACACCCTGCATTCGGCGGTGTAAAGCGGAATGACATGGTCACCCACCGCCAGGCTTGTTACACCCTCTCCAACAGCTTCAACAATCCCGGCACCTTCATGGCCCAGAATCGCCGGAAAAATCCCTTCAGGATCATCTCCGGACAAGGTGTAAGCGTCTGTGTGGCAAACACCAGTTGCAACAATCCGAACGAGTACCTCGCCTTTTTGGGGAGGCATCAAATCAACCTCCTCGATTGATAAAGGTTGACCTGGGCCCCAAGCCACAGCAGCGCGTGTTTTGATCGATTGCAACATGTTGTTCTCCCAATGCTAGCGAGTATTTAAGACAGCTCCCATTATAGTAGGGGTTCATGGTCACCCCGCTGACTGCAAGCCGCATTTGAAGTGTGGTAGTGTCTTGGAACATTTAAAAGCATGCCTTTGTAACCGAATGACCCTTCCTAGCGAATCCATTACCGTGCACCCTCAAGATGATTTTGAGCTTTCGCTCAAACCTTTGTGGATGCGCGCGCAAGGCGGAGACTCCGCAGCCTATCGGGAAGCGCTGTCCAAAATTGCCCAGCGTCTGCGTCGTTTTTATAGTCGTAGACTTCAAGCCTTGCCTGACGAGGTTGAGGATTTGGTGCAGGAAACCTTGTTGGCTTTGCACATGCAGCGTGGCACGTATGACGAGACCTTGCCCGTAAGCAGTTGGGTGTTTGCAATCGCTCGACATAAATTGGTCGATTTGTGGCGCAGGCGCGGTCGACGAGACAATCTGAACGATTCGCTGGATGACCTGACCGAGGACCAACACCCGGTGTCGCAAGAAGAATTGCCCTCGAAACGTGATTTGGGCGTGTTACTGGAACAGTTACCGGAATTACAAAGACAAGCCATTCTGCTCACCAAGATTGAAGGTTTATCGATGATTGAGGCCTCAGAACGCAGCGGTGTATCGGTGGCCGCTCTGAAGGTGCAGGTGCACCGGGGATTAAAACAACTGGCAGCTTTGGTCAGGAGTGAAACATGAAAACAGATGATCTAATTACAATGATTGCAAACCAAGCTGGTCCAGCACCAAAGGTGTCTGTAACCAACCGCCTGGTACCCGCCGGTATTGGAGGTGGCCTGATCGCTGCAGCGATCGTATTGGGTGTTCTGGGATTGATACCCGGTGACATGTTTTCGGAGCCTGGCCCTTGGATAAAAATTGGATACGCAAGCACACTCGCGATTACTGCGGGCTGGCTCTTTGCTCGCCTTGGGAAACCAGGCGCATCAGGCAAGCAGGCTACCTCGGCGGTGGTTGGTGTGGTGATCATTATGTTGATGGCAGGGGTACTTTCTTACTTGGGCACTCCAGCGTCTGAACGAGCTGCCGCACTCTTGGGGCATTCGTGGCTGGTATGTCCATGGGCCATACTGGCGCTGTCACTTCCCGTGATGGCTGGTGCATTTTGGGCCATGCGTGGTTTCGCCCCTACCGACCTGACTGCCGCCGGGGCAGCCTGTGGATTGTTCTCAGGCTCTGTGGCGGCATTGGCTTATGCCCTGGCTTGTACCGAACCAGCAGCACCTTTTATTGCTGTTTGGTACACACTGGGTATTGCGCTGTGCGGTGTGTTGGGTGCAGTGCTTGGACCAAAACTGTTGCGCTGGTAAAAAACAACTGTCGCCGACCCATCCTAGGTAGGTGGATCAATGCACAGTGTGCTGGATGTGTTGACTCGATACCATCCGGCAATGCTGTAGCGATGGCGCTTGGCGGGCAACACTTCATGCGGAAAGTCTTCACTTAAAAAAACAGCAAGGGTTCCAGCCAATGGCTGAATGGTTTCCAAGACGGTTTGAGTACCTTGGTCTGAATACAAGACCATTTCCCCGCCATCTTCCGGGCCCCATTCCGGGTTTAGGTACAACACCACCGACAAGATCCGATTGGCCTGTCCCTTAAACGCGTCCACATGGGTTCTGTAAAAAGCACCCGGTGCGTAATGTGCGAAATGAGATTCAAAGGAAAACAGGCCCAACATCAAAGTGCGGTTCAGGTATTGCTGTAGCTGTGCACTGAATTCAAGCCAGCGACCCGCAGCGCCTCCATGCGTGCTTTCAATCCAGGCAATTTCGTCGCGACGAATCTCGGAATTCGCTTGCTGGCCATGCGCGCGGCCGATACCAGCCTGTTTCAATTCGCCAGCAGCCATGGAAGTGAAGGTTTCCAAGAGTCCCGAAATCAAGCTGGGGGCTAATGCGTCCTTTTGAACGCTGTAACCTTTTAAGCGAAGATCACTTGCTATTAACTCAAACATGACACTTGATATCCAGAAAAGCGCTCACCTCGAATGACCGAAGTGTAGCGCTTTCAAGATAAATTTCATCAAGCGTGTGCCAAAAGCTGACCGATGGCGTTGGAAAGTGAAGTCGAATCAAACTTCTTCACGTAGATGTTGACACCAGCTTCAATGCCTCGACGTGCATTTTCTTCAGAAGTCAAAGAGGAATACATGATGATCGGAATGTTCTTGAATCTAGGATCACCCTTGAGCTTCCTGGTCAAAGTACAACCATCCATGATCGGCATTTCCTCATCCACCAACACCAGAGAAACACGCTCTTCCAATTCCTCTGAATTCTGATTGGCACTGGAGGCAATGGCCAACAATTTTTGCTCGGCTTCAACACCGTTGACCGCATGACTGTGTTTCAAACCCATGGTGTCCAGCACCTCACTGATTTTTCTACGAGCCACAATCGAATCATCCACGAAGAATACAGGCCCAGCTTTATTCAACTCAAAACCGGTGCTGACCGGTGTCGCATCTTTTTCAGGCAACACGCGGTGGCACACGCTTTCAATGTCCACCAAAGAGACCAGACTCCCGTCTTGCAGCATCACCACTCCGAAAACGGATCCTTCCTCGGAATCGTACTTTTGTGGAGGCTTCACATCAGACCAGGGCACCCGAATGATTTTATCGACATCAGTGACTGCGAAAGCCACTGAGCGAGATGCAAATTCGGAAATGATCATTTTAGAGTTAGGTTCGCCATTGGACATGCCAATCGCATCGCCAAGTGACACTACCGGCAGTACCTGTCCGCGCAGCGAAATAACTCCGTTCATTGCGCCTTGCTGCCCCGGAATCTGAGTGACCTGCGACAGTTCAGTGACTTCCCGAATCTTGAATACGTTCAAGCCGAAAATTTCCTGGCCGCCCAAGGAGAAAAGCAGAATTTCAATCATCTCCGTGGATGATTCGCCGGGAGTTCGTTCGTTGTTGTAGTTCATGAGTGGATTGACCGTTAACATGGTTCAGCCTTTATTCTGAACCATGTGAAAACGAATCAAATCCTTAGGAAGGGGGATAAAAGCGGTCTTTTACGCCTTTAAAAGCGTAGCAGATTCAGCCGATATAGGCTGACAATTCTTCGCGGGGATCCGCAAGCAGAGGACCCACTTGAGGCAAGGCGATCGAACCAATAGGCTGGGCGACTGCATCCAGCAAACCGTTCAGGACTTCTGCTGACTTTTCATAGTAATTTATGTTCAACAATGGATCCGCAATCGGATCGAGGGGCTCCACACCTGCCGTATCGATTGAAGAAGACAACAAATCGCGGCCCACCCCAGCGACATTCTCCTGCAAAAATTCGCGAATCCCAGAACCCACGGCTGTACCTGTATCAACAAGCAACTCTCGAAACTCTCCCTGACGGCTGCCATCAAAAGTCTCATCGAACTCTTGTTGGGAAGCCTCGGCCTGAGCAATAGCCTGCTCGATAAAATCAAGCAGAGAGAATCCCGCTGAAACAGAAGAAGGTGCTTCGATAGAGTCATCCGCAATCAACGTCGCACCTGATAATGCAATCTGCTGGACCCCAGACGAACCTTCACTTTCAACCGTCGAGTCCTCAAAACGGGACATCAATTCGGGATTCTGAATATCTGATTCAACCAAATCGCCGGGCAGCGCGCTTAACTCTTCGGTAACATTCAAAGTAGTGGGTCGACCGGCCAACAAGGGGGTGGAGGCATCAGTAACAAACTTTTCCAACGAATGCGAAGTAACCTCGGTCTCGCTTCGGGTGCTTTTATCAGTGAAAGGGAAAGAAGGCGCACTCGCGTCGACCTCTTGTGAATCAAGCGCTACCGGCGAAACATTCAAACTCACAGCACTGTAGGACTGTGCAGTTGCCCCACCCAAAAGCGCAATTGCCTGGATTGTTTGATCCGAAATCTGATGATTAATACCGCTCATTGTTGTCAAACACCTATTCACTGAGCTTCAATTTAAACAAAAGCGCACTGAAGACTCAATCCGGAAAGTGATATATTTCAATCACTTGTTTGTAGGCATTTGATGCGTTTTATTAGGAAAAGTTACCTATTTCTCCCCTCTTTGGAGTGATTGATTGGCCACAGCCACGTAAAACCATTCCTGACCGGCCTGCGACAGTGTATTAGGGAAAACTATAAAACCGTCCCGACTGGCCCTCACCTCCTCGCCACTTTGTCGAATGCCAATCAACTCACCCTTGCGTATGGGATCGAAGCTAGACCAAGTACGTACAAACTGGTCGTCAAAATGTTGCTTGTCGTTTACCTCGACCAAACTGAGATGCTGGTACTTACTCACTGCTGGTACCGGAGGTCCTTCCATCAATTCCAGGTGAAGCAAGGTATTGGATATAGCAAGGTAAGCAACATCTGGCCCCAAAGGATCATCGTGCTGACCACACTCCAGGGTAACCGCATATCCACCGCTCGAGCGCATGCACTCCGTGGTCCCCATGCCATAACGTGGATCTGTATTTAAACCTTCGCCGGATTGACCTGTTGCCTTCAAATAAGCGACACGGTTCGCAACGCCTTTGGCATAGGTGTCCAGCCAACCATCCACAAAACGACTCACCCCCAATCGCAAGGCCAAACCTCGCTCAGCATCCTCGTGCTTGAAAGACTCAAGCGCACTGTCATTGTTCTTTGGGCCAAACAAAGCGAAAGGCACATCCCCTTTCTGAAAACTATGTATGTCCAGCAATACGTCGTGTGCAGCCAGCAAGGGGCACAACCAATTTGCGACATGATCTTCAAAATCAGTCGGGTCATTGGTCGGCGTCAAATTGCGATTCAGGTTCCTGTCACCATTGCGCTGTTTGCGGTTATAGGCCAAAGGATTGGTGATTGGCACAAAGGTCACTTGTCCTTTTACCAACAATCGATCACCACTCTCAAACTCCTGAATCATTTTCAGGATCGCCTTGCTACCTGAAACTTCATTGCCGTGTACAGCACCCAGTACGATCAACTTTGGCCCGGGTTGCAAAGCAGTGAATGTAACTGACTTGAATTGCAAAGGATGAGGAATTGCGGGAAGTGCTGGAAACTGCATGGCAGAAATGGACAGTGAATATGATTGAGGCAGGTTACCACAAACCCGTGACCATAAAAAAAGGGCAGCTCAAGGCTGCCCTAGAGTTCGTGTTAACACCAATTAGCGGCTTGGCGCCTCCACGGAAGGACCAAACCTTTTTTTCACTGCACCGTATGCAAATAAGCGTATCAACGCTGGAATCAAGATCACCGCTCCAACCATGTTCCAGAGAAACATGAATGCCAACAGCATGCCCATGTCGGCCTGAAACTTGATTGCAGAGAATGCCCATGTGAACACACCCAACGCCAGAGTGACCGCAGTCAAAGCAACCGCGACACCCGTTGAACGCAGGGTTTCAAAATAGGCATCCTTGAAATTCAATCCCTTGGCAAGGAAACTTTCAAGTCGATTGTAAATGTAGATGCCATAATCAACCCCGATACCCACGCCAAGCGCAATTACAGGCAGCGTCGCAACTTTAATACCGAGATTGAGTTGCACCATAATGACCTTGCACAACACCTCTGTGATAAATAAGGGAATCATGATGGCCAGCATCACGCGGAAACTCTTGAATTCCCACCACACCAAAGCTCCCACAATGCCATATACCAACAGCAACATAGTTTTCTGAGCCTGCTCCACAACAATGTTGGTTGCCGCTTCAATACCGCTATTGCCCGCAGCCAGAATAAACTTGGCATCTGCTGAATCATTCTCCGCAGCAAAAGCCTGAACCTTGGCCACCACCCGCTCAAGTGTCTCGGCTTTGTGATCCGACAAGAACAGAATCACAGGTGTCATCGAACATTCGGAGTTGTACAAAGTGGTGGGAATATTCTTGTGCGCACCATTTGAAATGAAGCGATCACGGGAAATGGCCAACCACTTCGGATTACCACCATTGAAACCGGCAATGATGTTTTTCATCACAGTGAACAGAGAAACCGTGCCTTCTACTCCTTCCAGGTTCTCCATCTCCCACTGAAAGCGGTCTACCGCAGAGGCCACCGGGTAGGCGCCACATTCACCCGCCGGTGTCTCCACCATCACCACAAACACATCCGAGCTGGTGGAGTAGTTCTCGACTAGAAACTTCACATCTTGGTTGTATCGTGAGTCAGGACGAAGTTCTGGTGCACCTGGATCCAAATCACCAATCTTGATGTCGGCAGAGGCAAACAAGCCAGCCACCAATATCAGCGCAGCCGCAGCACTCACACTGTAAGCCACTTTCTTTTCAGTCAGGCGAGACAAAAGATGTGACACTGTGTGCTTACTGGCTTCCTGCTTGGCAACCTGCTTCAAACCACGCTCGGTCACATCCGTATAACTCATCAGCACTGGCAACAAAAACATCTTGGTGAAAATAATCACTGCCACACCAATTGAGGCGCTGATCGCCAATTCGCGAATCACACCAATCTCAATCACCAGCAATGTAGAGAAACCAACAGCATCGGCCAGCAAAGCAACAGAACCGGGAATGAACAGCAGGTGAAAAGTAGCCTTGGAAGCTTGGATTTTATCGGCTCCGTGGAAACGTTCCGAAGCCATCGTTCGCACGTTCTGAATCGCATGACTCACACCAATCGCAAATGTCAAAAATGGAACAAGTATGGAGTAAGGATCAAGTCCAAAACCCAACAAGCTCACTGAACCCAAATGCCAGATCACCGCAAGAGAACAACAAAAAATAGTGGCTGCGGTACTCTTCCAGCAACGGGAATACCACAACAGCAAAATCACGGTCAGCACGAAGGTGATTGCGAAAAATCCTGCAATATCCTTGGCACCTTCGATCAAATCTCCCACCACTTTGGCAAAACCGGTGATGTGAATGGAAATATCCTCACTCTGATACTTATCGCGAATCAATTCCTCGATACGCTCTGAGAGCTTGCCGTAACTTAGCTTCTCGCCAGTATCTGGATCTACTTCCAATAACGGTGCCAAAATAATGGCGGAACGCTGATCGTTCGAAACCAGAGATCCGATCCGCCCCGAACGCTCTACGTTGGCTTTCACAGCTTCAATCTGTTCTGGGGAGCCCGAAAAACCTTGACCAATGACAGGCCCCATTCGCAACCCTTCCTCGGTGACTTGTCGCCACATCACATTGGGTGTCCAAATGGAACTCAAATTCCCGCGATCAACGCCTGGAATATAAAAAACCTCATCGGTAATCAAGCGAAGTTTCTCAAGAAACTCCGCCTCATAAATGGTTCCGTTCTTATTGTGAACAGCGATGCGAAGGACGTTTCCCAGCGGGCGTAACTCGTTCTCGTAATTCAGGTAATTGGCAATAAACGGATGCGTGACTGGCACCATTTTCTGAAACGATGCATCAGGCCTCAGCTGTACTGCGTGGTAAGCAAAAAACACAGACAACACAGCAAACACAGCTATAACCAGTTTGCGATGCCCAAACAAAATCGACTCAAAAAACCGTTCGACCTTACCCAATTCTTCTTGATTGCTCATGACAGTTCTTCCAGTTAGCGTGGCAGCGCGAGAGTTCTAGGGCCATTCTGACCACTCAATACCAAAGTGTTGTTGACCAGAGCCATGCCAGTGACAGGCTTGCCCTCGGAAGCACTCACCATTTTCAATGTAGTACCCGACTCATCGGTTTGTACCAAGCGACCTTTTTGATCCACAAATAATGCAGTCTTCCCAAGCGTTAAACCCTGGACAAAACTTTCCTTGCTGGGACTTTGCAACTGCCACCAAGCGCTGGCACCCGCACCTAATCGGTAAACATTGCCACCAAAACCGTATGCAAAAATAATAGGCAGCCCTTCCTCATTGCGAGTAACTACAGTGCCGTAGAAATGGCCGTTGTAGCCGGTATCCGAACGTGTCCAGGTCGCAGCAAAATCTTTGGAAATATAAACGCGCCCAGCTTCACCAGCAATCAACATAAGCCCGGTGTCATCACCATACAATCCGTTGTAGTGACGAAAATCAGGATTGTCCAGGCGATTCGCAATCAGGGTCCACGTCATGCCACTGTCTTTGGTTTCAAAAATTTGCCCGTAACTGCCTACCACCCAGCCAGTATTTTCATCCTTGAACCAGACATCAAGCATGGGGCGCGCAGGGCCAAATCGCGCACCAGCCTCCGCGTCTTCAAATGCGAAAGTTGCTGCCTCCAACGCTTCAGTCATCTTGTCCTGCTCAGCCGGACTCGCAGCGTCAAATCGACTCTGCATGTCTTCCATTTTCTTCTTTGCCGCAGCAACCACCTGTTCATTGGCTTTGATGCCATCAAATACTTTGGCCCAGCTTGCGCCGGCATCCGTTGACTTCAGCACGACGCCATCGTGACCAACCACAAACGCCAGGCTGTCATTCACAAACTGCACACCCGTCAAATTGACTGACACGGGCACTTTGGCTTGAGTCCACACCTTGCCTTCGTTGTCTTTTACTCCTTGCGCAGCATCGCCTGCAGCGAAGTCTCGCTTCAAAATAATGCCTCTCTCGCCCACCACCAGCACGTTGCTACCCTGGGAAGTCACATTGAGCGACAAAGCCTTCGCAGCCTTTGGTGCTTGAATTGCAGGTAAATCCAACGGATCTTTAAATGCATAACTGAATTGACTAACGCACAAACTCAGAGTCAGTAAGGTTGCACGCAGCAGTGGCTTTTTCATGCCATCTCCAATTTAAAAAAACCCAGAGAAGTGATTTCTCTGGGTTGCAAAAAATTAAACCTCAGGCGTATGGGACACCATACGCCCCACACACGCTGAAACATCATTACCTACCCATACGGCGCAGCGCTGCTGTCGAAAAGTCAGCTGTGGTGTACTTTTTGCCAAACTCGACAGGCTTTTCTTCATTGGTCAAAGCATTCACAAGATATCGACGCGCTTGCAAGTCATAAATCACTTCGCCGGCAGGGCCAAAGGCAGGCGCATCGTACAACTGAACGCCATACACCTCGCGCACGCGCCACAAGCCGCCACGTGCGTCGTACTGGTCTGCATGCAAAACAGCCCATGAGTCTTCATCAATAAAGAACACGCGCTTGGAGTAAATATGACGAGCGCCAGGCTTCAATGTGGCCTCTACCACCCAAACACGGTGCAATTCGTAACGCAAATGGTCGGGGTTCACATGATTCGGCTTGATGATGTCGCTGTATTTCAAAGCCTTGCTGGTCAACTTGAAGTTGTTGTAGGCCACATACATTTCTTTCTTGCCTACCAGCTTCCAGTTGTATCGATCTGGTGAGCCATTGAAACCGTTGAAGTCATCGTTGGTCCTCAAGCCATCAGCACCAATACCTGGTGAGTCATACGCCAGTTCAGGCGCGCGAATCACGCGACGCTGCCCAGGGTTGTACTGCCACGCCAAACGCGGCTCTTGAACCTGATTCAAAGGCTCGTGTACCAAGGCCACTTCTCCCGCCGCATTCGCAGGTGCAGTGGTTTGGTTCAAGTAATAGAAAATGCGGTTGGGTTCCGGGTCAGCCATGAACGACGCATAGGAAATGGTTTCCGTGCGCTTGCCCACAGTGAAACTTCCGTTGGTTTGCACTGGAAAGTCGGCGGAGTATCGAGTGATCGAGCCACCTAAATCCCGCATAATATGATTCCAGATTACATGGACACCCTCTGTTGGGATAGGGAAAGGTACATTGGACTTCTTAAGATTCAGAATACCGTTGCCACCTTCAGCCAGCTTGATACCAGCCGCCTCTTCTTTGGCGAACTTGTAAACATCAGCACGGTAAGCAGCGGTTCTCTGTGTTGGGTATACGTTTATTTTATAAGTAGGGTAGCGCTTCATCATCTCCATTTGCCCAGGCGCCAACTTGTCTTTGTGCTGTTCCATATTTGCAGCAGTAATAGTCAAGGTTGGCTTATCAGCCGCAAACGGATCAACGTAACCTTTTGCAGGGTCAAATCCTGCAGGCGGCTTGCTCAGACCACCGTTCCACGCAGGAATAGTACCCGCAGCGTTACCCGCCTTTTCCGCACCGATGGGAGTCAGCGTGGTGCCCAGCTTTGAAAAATCAGCTGACTGCGCGTGCGCGGATACGGCCGAGCCCAGCAGGGCCAATGAAACAGCCAACTGCTTGATCTTCATCAATTTCATCTCAATACTCTCCTAAAAACAAACCTTGAATGGCTCACCCTCGTCGTTCCACCTTTTACAGGTTGGCGCCCACTACCAAAGACAGGAAGTCACGGTCTTTGAATGGATCGAAATAAGCCTTGTCATTGAACATGCTGTAGTTCATCTCAGCAAAATACTTGGCTGACTGGATCTCAGCCCTCAACCCGAGACCCAAATTCATGCGGTCTTCAAGGAAGACACCGTCGGCTGAATAGCCTTTAAAGTCATGAGAAAAAAAGATGCGTGGTGCCAAAGTGACCCCGAAAATAGCATCGGGATATTGTGCAACAGACAAAATCCGATAACCGAATGCAGTTTCAGTTGCATAGCCGTCCACTGCACAATTCCTAGAATTCGGATTAACCCCAGCATTACAGTCACCGCCGTTGTATGTGGCGTGGGCGCCAGCGCCAAAAGCAGGAGAACGACCAAAGCGCTCACTGGTAAACGGATCACCAATACCGCGCCACATTTGAGCACCAATCTCACCAATCACAGCAACCTGACTTGCTCCCAATCGACGGGGAAACAAGGCAATCGTTGACATCTGGGCCTGAATTTTATCCAAGGGTTTTGAGCCAGGCAAAATCGAACCGACCGGGAACTGCGCATTGTCGCCATAGCGCGCCAAAGGACCGTCTCCGGTTGCTCCACCTTTTAACAAATCTGCGGTGTTATAGGCGGCCGGGAAGTCCTTGGTGTAACTAACCTCACCAAATACTGAGTAACCAAACAACTCGGTGGCTGCAGACAGACCTGCAACCTGAATATTCTCTGATCCATAATCAAAGAAATACGACAGTGGATTCACCACACTCTGACCCGCCAGTTCCAGCCCATTGAATAAGGAACCGTCGAATCCAGATGGTGTTTTCTTCAAAGACAGATTGGGAATACGCTGGTGATAATTCACAATGTAAGCGCCGAATTCAGTGCCAATCTCGCCCGCGTAGTAACGGCCGGACAACCCAATCTGCCCGGAATCTTTGGGCCTGCGATCTGCCAATTGGGCCATCCGGAAATTCAAGCTACTCAAGTCTGCTGGTAATCCAGTAATACCGCCCAAAAGCCCCGCCAATGGACCAAGACCTGAGAACAAGGTTGTGTCAATCGGGATACCTCCGGCAGTAATTGTGCCTCCACCAGAGAAACTTTGTTGATCATCATAGCCAGTGAAATCGATATCACCCACCGGAGTGCTCAAGATGCCGGGGTTGATTGGGGCACCCTGGAAATTACAGTTCAACAGGTCGGCCTGAGAAAAGAAGGTACCGCAACCATCCGCAACCACCTTCTCATGGTTCAACTGAACAAAACCCTCTAATGACAGTTCGTCTGTTGCCTGAATATTCGCAGAGATCTGGGGTATGGGCAGGAACACCTCTTTCAGCTGCGCACCCGGGCGACGAAGCGCCGCCGAGTCAAAGTTGGAATACTGGTTCACACCACCCAACACGAACAAAGCCTCACCCCAGGTCACCACCTGGTTACCGATTTTCAAGGTCAGCGGCTTGCCTAAGGGCTCATAATTGCCAAAGAAGTAAGCATCCAGAAACTGCGCATCCTCAAATTTCGTGCCTTTGTCAAACCCGTTGTCATTCAAAGGCTCATTCGGCCGAAACCCGTTGTTGGATGACCCATGTGGGACCCTGTTACTTCTATTGTGAAAATCCGAGAAAGCTTTGGCTCGAATAAAAACACCGTAGTTGTCTTTTTTAAGTTCAAGCTCACCTACAGCTTTGGCCACCGCGTTGAATACATCACCCTTGCTGTAATTCAAGTTGCCGTCGTCGACCGTACCACTCGAAGCCTTACCACCATTGCCTATAAACACCAAGGACTCATCAGCGTCTTTGGTTCTCATGGAAGCTCCAACAGTCACCTCCATTGCCCAACGGCCTTCAATACCGACAGGTCCCTCAAAGGAGCCCGCGGCCAAAGAGAAGCCATGCATGGACATCAGCGCAGATAGAACAGCAAATTTCAGTGTGGAATTCTTGGGCAGAAAACCGGCCATTTATGTCTCCTCAGGGCCTTGTTGGCCTCTTGAATAGATAGTGCGATAACCAATCTGCGTATTCTGGTGAATTCGTCC
>NZ_DFOZ01000009.1:0-34276 GCF_002377005.1 Limnobacter sp. UBA3528
CGCACTATTCGGGCCTTGGCGCAGCCCGAGTTCTCCCAACTAACCCCCTGGCTTGGGTCATGCAAAGCGCAATAGCGCCTTTGCATCGATTCCTCGCGGAATCGCCCCGCGCTGCGAGGTCGTTGGGCGGGCTGGCCTGAACTCGCCCCGAATAGCGCTGCATGTGCAACTTGTAAAACGCTGCGGCGAGTTGCACGCTGTGTGCTGTGTGCTGTGTGCTGTGTGCTGTGTGCTGTGTGCCGTGTGCCGTGTGCCGTGTGCAGATTTGCTCGGGTGCGTGTGTGCTTGTTGCGACAGTCAGGAAAATCTGCCCAAGCGTGCCAAGCCAGGCTGGTGCCCTTCAGGGCAGAAGCCGCCCCGACCGCCTTCTTCGAGGGGCGGTTTCAGGCAAGGCGAGGTTCAGCTTGGGGCCAACAGATTTTCCGTCGCGACAGGTACTGCGCTCCGAGCAAATCAGCCACCCCGCATCAAATGTCGTACGCCTGCCCCCCACCCAACACGCGGTCTATCAGCTTCGGGGTCAACATCGGTGCAAACACCGCAATGAATTCATACATCAGCGTGCGCATGAACACACCTTGCCGCAGGGCAATTCGCGTGGTGTTGCGACCAAACAAGTGGTCCACTGGTACAGCCATCAACCCCTTGTCTTTCAACGCATCAAAAGCTACTTCAGCAATAATACCCACGCCCAAACCCAATCCCACGTAGGTTTTAATCACGTCCGCATCAATGGCCTCAAGCACCAGGTCAATGTTCACCCCAGCCTTCTGAAACGCTGCATCAATTTTCTTGCGGCCCGCAAAATGGGTTTCGTAAGTGATGATAGGCATTTGATCGAAATCAGCCAGTGCAATTTGCCGACCGCCCGATGCAAATGGCTTTAACAGGGGCGAGTCGGTGGGCGCCACCGCAATGTGGCCCCAGTCGTAACAGGGAAATGTCACCAGGTCGGGTTCATCAGCCAAAGCCTCGGTGGCCACGGCCAAGTCGGCCTGATCTTTGCGCACCCACTGCGCCAGTTGCTCAGGGGTGCCCTGCAGCAAGATCAGCTTCACTTTCGGGAATTTCTTGCGAAAAGCAGCCACCGCCTGCGGCAAAACGTAGCGTGCCTGTGTGTGGGTCACAGCCACAGTCAACTGCCCGCTTTCACGCGCTGCAAATTCTTCACCCACACGTTTGATGTTCTCAAGTTCGGCCAATACGCGCTCGCAAGCCTGGTAAACCAATTCACCAGGTGGCGTTAAACCTTTGATGCGCTTGCCATGGCGCTTGAAAATCTGAAAGCCCAGCTCTTCTTCAAATTCGATGATCGCCTTCGAAACACCCGGCTGAGAGGTAAACAGCGCCTTGGCCGCATCGGTCAGGCTGAAATCATGGCGAACCGCTTCCCGAACGAATCGGAGCTGATGCAAGTTCATAAAAACCCTTTATTCCGCTCAGGAATATATAAATGGAAATATTATCGTTTGAATTATAAAGCGAAGCGCCTACACTTCAAGTCCCAAAAAACCATTTTCATCGAGCTTTCACGTGCCTTTCGACATCAATTTAGTCTACGTAGCTTCTGGCCTGGCGGTCGGCCTTCTGGTCGGCCTTACCGGCGTTGGGGGCGGCTCCTTGATGACACCCTTGCTGACCGTGTTGTTTGGCATTCCTGCCACCACGGCAGTGGGCACTGACCTGGCATTCGCAGCCATTACAAAGGGTGCAGGTACTGTGGTTCACCGCTTGCGCAACACAGTCAACTGGAAAATTGTGGGGCTGGCCTGCTTGGGCAGTGTACCGGCATCGCTGGTTACGATTGCAATTCTGCACGGCCTGGACATTCAAAATGCCGGCAAGGGCAGCCCGATTGACGTGTTTATTCGCTGGTCCATTTCCATTTGCGTCATGCTAACCGTGGGTGTTCTCATTTTCAAAACAAAAATTGTTCATTGGCTGCAAAACCATCCGCAGGCCCAATTGCAAGATAAAACGCGTACCATCGCGACCGTGGTTGCATTCGCAGTCATCGGCATGCTGGTCACCGTGTCCTCAATTGGTGCGGGTGCAATCGGCGCCATGGTGCTGATCATGTTGTACCCACACCTGAAGGCCTCTGAAATCGCAGGCACTGATATCGCTTATGCAGTGCCACTGACAGCTGTTGCAGCTTTTGGTCACTTCAGCTTGGGCACAGTTGATTTTGGTTTGTTGGGCGCTTTGCTGATCGGCTCCATTCCCGGCATAACAATTGGTAGTTATTTAAGTCGCGCAGTGCCTGAAAAGTTCTTGCGCGGGGTATTGGCCACGACCCTCACCGCCGTGGCCGCAAAATTGGTGATGTAAATGTACAAATACGACGACTACGACCACGCCCTTGTACGCGAACGCGTGGCTCAGTTTCGCAACCAGACCGAGCGCTTCCTGAAAGGCGAGCTGACCGACGAAGAATTCCGCCCGCTGCGCCTGCAAAACGGCCTGTACATTCAGCGCCATGCGCCCATGCTGCGCGTGGCTATTCCTTACGGATTGCTGGGTGCAAAACAGTTGCACAAGCTGGCCGACATTTCAGCCAAATACGACCGCAACTACGCGCACTTCACCACGCGCCAGAACATTCAGTACAACTGGCCAGCGCTGGAAAGCATTCCCGACATTCTTGCTGAATTGGCTGAGGTGGAAATGCACGCCATTCAAACCAGTGGCAACTGCATTCGCAACACAACCAGCGATCCGTTCGCGGGTATTGCGAAAGACGAGTTTGTTGACCCACGCCCATTTTGCGAACTGATTCGCCAGTGGAGCACCTTCCACCCTGAGTTCGCCCACCTGCCCCGCAAATTCAAAATTGCCGTGAATGGTGCAGCAGAAGATCGCGCCGCTGTGCAAGTGCATGACATTGGTGTCAACTTGACCCGCAATGCTGCCGGTGAAGTGGTTGCACAGGTGCTGGCCGGTGGTGGTTTGGGCCGTACACCCGTGATTGGCTCTGTCATCAAAAATAACCTGCCCTGGCAGGAGCTGCTGACCTACATTGAAGCTGTAATGCGTGTGTACAACCGCTATGGTCGCCGCGATAACATGTACAAAGCCCGCATCAAAATCCTGGTGCGCGCCATTGGACCGGAAGAATTTGCCAAACAGGTTGAAGAAGAATGGCAGCACATCAAGGGCGGCATTTCTGTGATTCCGCAAAAAGAATTTGACCGTGTTTCGTCCTTCTTCACCGCACCTGCTTACGAGCAATTCAGCGCTGAACAAGTGGCCACGATCGCCGAGCAAAACCGTGGCTTGCGCGCCAAGCATGTGGGCTTTGACCGTTGGCTGATTCGCAATGCACGCGAACATCGCCAGCCCGGTTATGTGGCCATCAGCATTTCACTGAAGCGCCCTGGCATTGCACCCGGCGACGCCACCACGGACGAAATGCACCTGATCGCTGACCTGGCCGAACAGTATTCTTTCGGTGAACTGCGCGTGACTCACGAACAAAACTTTGTGTTGTCTGATGTGGCCGAGCAAGACTTGTTCGAGCTGTGGAGCACCCTGAAAGAACACAATTTGGCCATGCCCAATATTGGTCTGGTTTCCGACATGATTGCCTGCCCCGGTGGCGATTTCTGTTCACTGGCCAATGCCAAATCCATTCCGATCGCCTTGGGTATTCAGGAAGCAGTCGATAACCTGGACTATCAGTTTGATCTTGGCGACCTCAGCCTGAATATTTCAGGTTGTATCAACTCTTGCGGCCACCACCACATTGGCAACATCGGTATTTTGGGTGTCGATAAAAACGGTGAAGAGTGGTACCAGGTTACGCTGGGTGGCCGGCAGGGCAACGATGCGTCCATCGGCAAGGTAATTGGAAAGTCCTTCTATGAAAAAGACGTGCCCGGTGTGGTTGTGAAGTTGCTGGAAGTGTATGTGCGCGAGCGTCATGAAGATGAACTGTTCATCGACACCCTCGACCGCATTGGTGCTGAGCCCTTCAAAGACCACGTGTATGCCAACAAGGAGGCTGCATAAATGTCACAGATTATTGTTAAACCGATAAACGGTGCAGCCGCCATTGTTGCCGATGAATTCGTGATCGTCGAAACAGGTACCGCCGAGGCGCCTGTGGCAGTTCCCGCTGAAGGCAAAGTGCTGGTGCACTTGTCTGTGTGGGAAGCAAACAAGGCAGAATTGACTGCACGCGCCCAAGCGGGCGATTTGGGTGTGTACCTGAACCCTGAAGACAACCCCGAGCAGTTGCAGGGTGATTTGAATGTACTGAAACTGATTGCATTCAACTTCCCGGTGTTCAAGTACGGCCAGGGTTATTCAGGCGCCGTGTTGCTGCGCACACGCTATGGCTTCAAAGGCGAAATTCGCGCATTCGGCGACGTGTGGCGCGACCAGTTTTTTTACCTGGCGCGTTGCGGCTTCACACAATTCGACATCAAGGAAGGCAAGTCGCTGGAAGACGCATTGAACGCCTTTGCTGACTTCACCATCCCTTACCAAACCAGTGCCGATGGGTCGCTGCCTGTGTTCAATCGCAGGGCTGCAGCGGCAGGAGCGTAAGCATGAATGCAGTGAACACTTCGCGCTTTCACAGTGTTGAAACGGTACCGGAAAATAATTCAGCGCTGGAACAACCCATCGCTGTGTTTCGTGGCCCGCACCAACCCGCCACCGACATTTCCGCAAAAGTGCAAGCACTGGAAACATTGCTGAACAATGCAGCCAATGAATTTGATTCAATCGCACTGGCCAGTAGTTTGGCCGCAGAAGACAATGTGTTGTTCGATGTGATCGCACGCCTGAAATTGAACATTCGCGTGTTTAGTTTGAACACAGGCCGCTTGCACCAGCAAACTCTGGATGTAGCACCTGCGCTGCAAGCCAAATATGGTCAAACCGTACAATGGTTTGAACCACAGGCCAAGGCTGTTGAAACCTATGTGAACACCAAAGGCCGCGATGCTTTTTATGAAAGTACGGCGCTGCGCAAAGAATGCTGCAGCATTCGCAAAGTGGAGCCACTGGCCCGCGCACTGCAAGGTGCAAAGGCCTGGATCACCGGTCAGCGTCAGGCCCAGGCCGCCACTCGCGCCACTTTGCCTGTGCGCGAATTCGACGCCGACCGCGGCATTGAAAAATTCAACCCGCTGGCCGACTGGAGCGAGGCCGATGTGTGGACCTACATTCGCCAGTTTGATGTGCCTGTGAACACCCTGCACTTTGAAGGTTTTCCATCCATCGGCTGTGAGCCTTGCACACGCGCAATCACCATTGGTGAGGACATTCGCGCAGGCCGCTGGTGGTGGGAAGACCCGACCAGCAAGGAATGCGGTTTGCACAATGCAAATTTAAAGAAATAAGTTACAGAAACACACTGAATTTACAAATCGAGAAAAATCATGAGCACGCAAGTGAGCACGCAAAAACACACCATGTCCCACCTGGACTGGCTTGAAGCAGAAGCCATCTACATCATGCGCGAAGTGGCCGCTGAATGCGCGCGTCCCGCCATGTTGTTCTCTGGCGGCAAAGATTCCATCGTCATGCTGCGCCTTGCAGAAAAAGCATTTCGCCCAGGCAAGTTTCCATTTCCCCTGGTGCACATTGACACCGAGCACAACTTCCCGGAAGTGATTGAATTTCGCGACTGGAAAGCCAAGCAGTTGGGTGAAGAACTGATTGTTCGCTCACTGGAAGGTTCGATCAAAAAGGGCACGATTCGCCTGCCCCACCCGGAGGCTTCCCGCAATTCATTCCAAAGTGTCACGCTACTGGAAACCCAGGAAGAATTTGGCTTTGACGCACTGATGGGCGGCGCACGCCGTGATGAAGAAAAAGCACGTGCCAAAGAACGCATTTTCTCTTTCCGCGACGGCTTTGGCCAATGGGACCCGAAAAACCAGCGCCCCGAACTTTGGGACCTGTACAACACCCGCGTTCACCCTGGTGAACACATGCGCGTGTTCCCCATTTCCAACTGGACCGAACTGGACGTGTGGCAATACATTGAGCGCGAAAAACTGGAACTGCCCAATATTTACTATGCCCATGAACGCGAAATCATTGAGCGCAATGGCCTGCTGGTACCAGTGACCGAGATGACGCAACCCAAGGCCGGTGAAACAGTCACCACCCGCACAGTGCGTTTCCGCACCGTGGGTGACATTACATGCACCTGCCCGGTGGCAAGCACTGCTGCGACACCGGCTGAAATCATCACGGAAACCGCGGTGACCGACATTACCGAGCGCGGCGCTACCCGCATGGACGATCAAACTTCCGAGGCCTCCATGGAGCGCCGCAAGAAAGAAGGCTATTTCTAAATCGAGATGAATACCATGAACGCAATTAACGAAGCTCTGAAACTGAGCACCCAAGACCATGGCGTGCTGCGCTTCATCACCGCTGGTTCTGTCGACGACGGAAAGTCCACCCTGATTGGCCGCTTGCTGTTCGACAGCAAAGGTATTTTTGCAGACCAGTTGGCCGCCATTTCCAAGGCAAAAAACAAGCGCACTGCGGGCGATGCAATCGACTTTTCGCTGTTGACCGATGGCTTGGAAGCAGAACGCGAGCAAGGCATTACCATCGACGTGGCCTACCGCTACTTCGCCACACCTGCGCGCAAGTTCATTGTGGCCGACACACCGGGCCACGAGCAGTACACCCGCAACATGGTGACTGGTGCGTCCACAGCCGACGTAGCCATTGTGCTGGTCGACATTACCCGCGTTGCATTTGAAGAAACCGCAGAAGGCCTGAAAGCCACGCTGCTGGCCCAAACCAAACGCCACAGCGCCATTGCCGGCAAGTTGGGCATTCCCGCCATTTTGTTTGCCGTGAACAAAATGGACCTGGTTGATTTCGACCACGCCAAATTCATTGCCACCGAAAAAGCCGTGCGTGAGCTGGCAGTCACCGTGGGCGTACAAGAAGCGCTGGTGCTGCCGATTTCAGCCCTGACCGGCGACAACGTGGTCACCAGCAGCCCCAAAACCCCTTGGTACACTGGCCAGCCTTTGCTGCCCATTCTGGAAAACATTCCCAGCCGTGCTGACCGTGCAGAAGCTGCGCACAAGGTGGGTTTCCGCTTCCCGGTGCAATTGGTGGCCCGCCACGATGGTCACAAAGCCGAGGACTTCCGCGGCTACATGGGCCGTGTTGAAGGTGGCAGCGTGAAGGTGGGCGACACCGTGGTGGTTCACCCTTCTGGCCAAAGCGCAGTTGTACAGCGCATTGTATTTTTGAACGATGATTTGCCTGAAGCCCACTTGGGGCAGTGTGTCACCTTGGTGCTGGACCGCGATGTGGATGTATCCCGTGGCGATCAAATTGTCAGCGTTGGCGACACAGTGAACCACGCCCCGGTGAAAGCATTGACGGCCGACATTTGCTGGCTGGACAATGAGCCATTGAACCCTGCTCGCAAGTACTGGATCAAGCAGACCACGCGCCAAACCCAGGCCAAAATCAAATCCGTGAATTTGGTGCTCGACATTCACACCCTGCTGCATGGTGAAAGCACCAAAACGGTGCAAATGAACGACATCGCACAGATTGAATTGGTGCTGGCCCAGCCCATCGTGGCGGATTTGTACACCGAATGCCGCGCAACGGGTAGTTTTATCCTGATTGACAGTGCCACCAACCAAACCGTGGCAGCTGGCATGATCGTTGCAAAGAACTAAGCAACGACCCTTCACCCGGTTGTTGGTTGCTTGTTCTTAAATAGGGACTTTTGAGATGGGACGCGTTGTATTGATTGGAGCAGGACCTGGAGCGGAGGATTTAATCACCGTTCGTGGCCTGAAGCTGTTGATGCAGGCAGACTGCGTGTTTTACGATGCGCTGGTCAGTCCCTCTCTTCTTTCTGAAGCCCACCCCGATGCAAAACTTGTTGCCGTTGGAAAACGTTGCGGCAAGAAATCCACCGCACAAATTTTTATCAACAAACAGCTTGTTGAAGCCGCAGAACAATTCAAACTGGTGGTGCGCCTGAAAGGCGGTGACCCCATGGTGTTTGGCCGTGCCGACGAAGAAATTACTGCATTGAAAGCCGCTGGCCACACCGTTGAAGTGGTGCCCGGTGTAACCGCCGCATTGGCGGCTGCCAGCAGTCTGCAGGCCTCACTGACTTTGCGTGGTGTTGCCCGCAGCCTGACTTTAACCACCCCTTCTGTGGGTGCCGATGAAGTACCCAGCACGGAATTGTTCACTGGCACTGAAAACGACACTGTGGCTGTTTACATGGGTTTGCGCCAGGCAGGCCCTTGGGCCGCTGCCCTGCTTGAAAAAGGGCGCAATCCGGCTACCCCGGTTATTCTGTGTGAAAGCGTGTCCTTACCTGCCGAGAAATTCACGCCGCTGAATTTGGGCTGGCTACCATCGTTTTCTGCTGAACAGCTCACCGATGGACCTTGTCTTATTTTGATTGGCCAAGCGCTGGCAAAAGCACAGGCTGAACTACTCGCAGGCGATAAAAACCCGGTCAGTGTTGAATTGACCGGGTCGCCATTCGGATCGAACAAAGCTGCTTGATCGCCTCTAGAACGAGCGTTTAACCCGCTGCAGCTTCGCACTTCTTCATGAAGGAATTTTTGGCCGCACCTGCCAGCTTCTTGCCATCTTTGCCCACCGCACGTTCTTCACAACTGGCCTTGTTCTCAGCCAGACATTTTTTCATGAATGAATTTTTCGCAGCACCAGCCAGGGGCTTTCCTTCCTTGCTCACCGCCTTGGCCTGACAAGCGGCCTCGGTGGATTGTGCATGGGCAGGGATTGAAAAACACAGCGCAGCCAACAGCAACCATTTCTTCATGTTCTATCTCCAGTTGTTTTAATTAAACCTGCTGAACAATTTCATTGGCAATTGCTTGCCACACTGCATCCCACTGACCCACAGCACTTGTGGCCTCAATGTTCAAACCCGGGTGTCTGGCTTTCATTTCAGCCATGATGACCGGAAAATCATTTTTCAAATGCCCGCCCCGACCGAAGAAGATGGGCACCACTTGAATGTGCGTCACACCGCCTTGCGCCATGCAATCCACGGTGTCTGGCAAACTTGGTGCCATCAATTCCAGAAAAGCCAGCTCAACCTGCACGTTGGGCAATTGCCCAATCAAAATGCTTTGCAACCGTTTCATGGGTTCGGCCCATTGGGGGTCTCGCGCACCGTGGCCAAACAACACAACTGCTTTTTTCTGGGTACTGCTCATCGATTCCTCAATACATTCAAAGTGCGCCAAGGCGCCGGCTGTGAAACCCACCACAAAGCCCCCATGCCCACCACAAAGCCCAGCAAACTGGGCAATGCAGCGCTCACAAACGGCGGAAAACTGGCCACCATGCTGAGGTGGGAAAACAGGTTATTGACCAAATGGAAACCCACACCAATCATGACGCCGGCAAACACTTTCACGCTGACACTACCCGACCTGAAATGCAAGTAGGCAAACGGCAGCGAGATCATCATCATGATGAGAATGGCAAACGGGTACATTATTTTTTTGGCAAAAGCCAAATCGATATTGTCGGTGGCCTGCAGGTTACTGCTCAAAAATTTCGAGTAGTTGTACAGCTGCCAGGCACTCATGCGGTCTGGGCGAACAAACAGACCAGTGAGCAGCTCGGGCGACAAATTCGAAGTCCATCGCATGGTTTCAAGCGACTCAAATTCACTGGCCTGAATGGTTAAACCGGCGCGTGCCGCATTCGCGTTGCTGACCGCTTCATCGAAGTAACGCTGCACTAAAACGTTGCGCAACTCCCAATCGCCGCTGTCGGGATCAAACTTTGCGCTTTCGGCACGAACCCAGGCTCGAATTCTGGACTCGGGATCAAGTTCGTAGTACTCCAGTTTGAGCAATTCGCCGTCTTTGTTGAATGAATCAAAATTCACGAAACGCACACGTGACTCTGCATCAGGGGCACTGTAGGTGTCGCGCATCCAGTACCCGCTGCGGAAATCACGATCTACCTCATAGCCCAAGGCCTTGGCACGCATAGGCACCGCCGCCCTTTCGGCCAAGGGTGCCACGGCTTCGCCAAACAACACTGTAATAACGACCACGCCCGCTGCAATTCGAACGAGCATTTTCAGCATGCTGGTGGTGCTTAAGCCCGCGGCACGCATGGCTGTCAATTCACTGCTGGCTGCCAATTGCACCAAAGCGTAGATAGAACCAATCAAGGCTGCAATAGGCGCAATTTCGTAGACGCGCGCTGGCAAGCCCAACAGCACTGCAATGAAGTAATAAAACCAGCTGGTGCCTGGCAAACTCAAGCGGTCTACTTCAGCGATCAAGTCAAAAAAAGCAAACAGACCCACAAAGGCCACCATTACAAAACTGATGGCTTTGTACAGTTCACTGCGAAAATACACCAGCAGGGAATGCGGCACCGTGAAAGGCTTTTTCATGGCTTAATCTCCTGGCCTGCCACCACATCTTGCAGATCAAGCGACCGGACAGGCCTGCGCCAACGAAACAGGGGCGCGCCCGCCGGGCGGTTGCGCTTCACCATCAACAAGTAGAACATCAGCAGCACACTGGCATGCGGCAGCACCAAGGCCACCCAAAAATCAAGGGTTTCTTTGGTGACCATGCTTTGCGTAACCGACACAATGTTGCTGTAAGTCAGATAAATCAGCAAGGCAAAAAGCTGGTTCAGCGAATTGCCACCCCGTGGATTCACAAAAGCCAACGGAATGGCCAGCAAACCCAGTACCAAGGCTGACATTGGCAAACTGACACGCCACAACAATTCGCCTTGGGCAGCTGGTGAAAAATCGGCAATCAACAGGTCGACACGGCGGTGCTGTAACTGAAAGCTGGGGGCGGCACCCAATGTGTTGTCAATTGCCAAACCGTAAGTTTCGAACTCGGTGCTGGTAAACCGTTCTCCAGTGCCATCCAATGTAGCGCGGCGTCCACCACTCAACACCAGATAGGGCTGGCCACTGGCGTCCACTTCTACGCTACCGCGCGCAGCCGAGACAACCGTACGGGTGTCGCCTTTGGAGTCAACCACAAACACGTTTTCGACCTGCTTGGTGACTTCAGACTGACGCTCTACGAAGAACACGCGGTTGCCTTCGCCTGATTCCCGGAACTGCCCCGCGCTGACCTTGCTCACATCGCTGCGTTTCGCAAAGCGGTCTTTGGCTGCATCCAGCTCAGCTTTGGCCCATGGGGTAAGCCATACCGAGCACACCAAGGCCAACACGGTCAGCGGCACGGCAAAGCGCAGCACAGGTCGCACCAGTGAAAACAAGGACACGCCCGAGGCAAACCAGGCGGTCATTTCCTGCTCTTTGAAGGCGCGCGACACAACCCCCATCACTGCGATGAACACGGTGATGACCAAGGCAGCCGGCAGGTATTGAAGACCGCCCAATAAAATGAGTGTAAATACCTCAGCGTTGTCCACCTTGCCGCCCGCAGCCTGACCCAGGGTGCGAACCAGCACAGTGGTCACAATAATGGTGAACAGGGCCACGAAGGTGGCGCCTGCTGTTTGTGCGAAGTCTTTTCGAAAAGTGGATCGAAACAGCATGCAATGCAGGTGGGCTGTGCTTTGACTCGCCAACCCAGCTTGTTAATAATGGTAGATTGTCGCATGCATTCGTTTTGAATGGTCGAGCATTAATCGCAAGAAGGAACACCATGACAGCAACACCCGCCACTCCCAAAGCCAGAAAAACCAGTTCCACACGTGTCGCCAAAAAAGCGGCGCCCACGCCACCGCCCATGTTCAGCTTCAAGGCGGGTACGGGCGCTGTCGCCAAAGTGACTGCCGGCGGACCTGTGCCCACCAAGGGTTGCGATGTGGCTGTGGTTGCAGTGTACAAAGAGGGTGAATTGACCGCAGCCGCCAAACGTGCAGACATTGACACCGAGGGCCTGGTGGCAAACACATGCAAAACCGACAAAAACCTGGGCAATGCAGGCAGCTGCCGCGTGGTATTTAACACCGCCAAGGCTGGTGCGCCCGTGTACGTACTGGTGGGGCTGGATGAAGCCGACAAACTGAACACCAAAACCCTGCGCAAAGCCACCAGCGCAGCCTGCGACGCGTTGAAAGGCCTGAAGCCTGCGAAAGTATTTTTCGCCGTGAACCAGGAAGTACCCAAGAAAAGCAGTGACAAAGAAATTGCTGCCCTGTGTGCACGCACCATCACCGAGAGTTTTTACAGCTTCTCTGCCTGCAAAAAACAGGACGACGAAGTAACGCCACCCCCTGCCTTCGAGTTGGCTTGCACCAAATCAACCCAAGACGCCGTTGAAAAAGGCGCGGCGATTGGACAGGCGATTGGCAACGGCATGCAATTGACCAAAGACCTTGGCAATTTGCCTGGCAATATTTGCACCCCGAACTACCTGGCTGAAACAGCCAAAGCGCTGGCCAAGCAATACAAACTGGGCGTTGAAGTGCTGGACCACAAAAAGATGGAAGCGCTGGGCATGTTCAGCCTGTTGTCGGTGGGCAAAGCGTCCAGCGAACCCCCCAAACTGATCGTGTTGAAGTACAACGGCGCAAAAGACCCCAAAGAAGCCCCAGTGGTGCTGGTTGGCAAAGGCATTACCTTTGACACTGGTGGTATTTCACTGAAGCCCGGTGCGGGCATGGACGAAATGAAATACGACATGTGTGGCGCAGCCAGCGTGTTGGGTACCATGAAAGCCGCCGCTGAAATGAAGTTGGCCCTGAACCTGATTGTGGTAGTACCCACGGCCGAGAACATGCCTGCCGGTAACGCAAGCAAGCCAGGCGACGTGGTGGTGTCCATGAGCGGGCAAACCATTGAAATTTTGAATACCGATGCAGAAGGCCGCCTGATTTTGTGTGATGCACTTACCTACGTTGAGCGGTTTAACCCCGCCGCCGTGGTCGATGTGGCCACCCTCACCGGTGCCTGTATTGTGGCGCTGGGCCATGTGAACAGCGGCTTGTTCAGCCCCGATGACGACCTGGCCAATGAATTGTTCAAGGCGGGTCAAAACGCATTGGACACAGCATGGCGCATGCCGCTAGACGAGGAATACCACGAGCAGCTGAAAAGCAATTTTGCCGACATGGCCAACATTGGTGGCCCGCCTGCAGGCAGCGTCACTGCCGCGTGTTTCCTGCAAAAGTACACCAAGGCCTACAGCTGGGCGCACCTGGACATCGCGGGTACAGCATGGCATTCAGGCAAGGCGAAAGGCGCAAGTGGCCGCCCGGTGCCTTTGCTGGCTGAGTTTGTCATGAAGCGCGCAAAAGCCTGAGGGTTGTGAATTGACCCGAATTGACTTTCATCTGAATGTGTCCGACCACCTGCTGTACACCTGTCGATTGATTCGAAAGGCGTACGGCAGTGGGCTGAAAATTGTGTGCTACAGCACCCGTCCCGAGGTACTTGAAAATCTGGACAAGCTGCTGTGGACTTTCTCGGAAGAGGACTTTTTACCCCATGTGGTCAGTGGCCACCCAGGTGTGGCTGACACGCCCATTGTGTTGACCGACAAAGCCGATGACATCGCCCACTACGATTTATTGATTAACCTGGACGAACAGTGGCCACCGTTTTTTGCGCGGTTTGAACGCTTGGTTGAAATTGTGGGTACCGACGAAGACAACAAGGCATTGGCACGGCAACGCTACAAGTTTTACAAAGAACGGGGTTACCCACTGAATACTTTTGACCGCGCCAACGGTTGATGGGGGCTTGAGGACAACAACATGAGTGAACATTTTGATGGTGGCCCGCCCCTGTTGACCGAGGTGATTGAATCGGGTTTGCGGGAAATTGAGCAATCGACTGGTAGCCGCCTTGGCGGCAACTTGAGCGACCCGCAAATTGAAATATTGCGGGCGCAGTTGCCTGAACTGTTTGAACGCGCACTGCTTCGGATCAAACCCCAGCTGATGCAGGAGTTTGAAAAAGTAGTACTGGACGCGCTGAAAAAATAATCAGGTTTTAAATACCTGCACAGACTGAGTCAAGCCACCCGCTAAATCTGAGATTTGTTGAGCCACATATTTATTTTGCGCAATGGCTGCGGTATTTTCCTCGGTCATTTGCGCGACACGCTCGACGTTGCGGCTAATTTCCACACTCACATTGCTTTGCTCTTTCATCGACACGGTAATGGCCTGAATGGCCTCATTCACGCGGTCTGCATTGGCCTTGATCTGGTCAATCGTTCCCGACACCGAATCGGCCTGCTCAATACCCTGCTTCACCATACCCACCGAATCTTCCATGGACTTGGAGGCCTGCTGGGTAATGCTCTGAATCTGGAACACCATGGTTGAAATGCGCTCTGACGAGCCTTTGGTTTGCTCAGCCAATTTGCGTACTTCATCGGCAACCACTGCAAAACCACGACCGCTTTCACCTGCACGTGCCGCCTCAATGGCAGCATTCAAGGCCAACAAGTTGGTGCGGTCGGCAATGTCGGTGATGGTTGAGATAATCTCGGAAATTTCATTGGACTGCTGCTCAAGCGAGCGCACGGTGCTGGCACTGCCCTGCACCGAGCTGGCAATTTTTCGAATACCTTCAACCACCTGGCCCAAAGTGACGCTGCCTTGATCGGCAGACTGCTTGGCCTGCATGGCTGTGTGCGAAGCATCGTTGGAATTCTCGGTAATCTGGCTGATCGACACAGTCAATTGCTCCACAGCCGCAGCCATGGATGAAGTAGCATCCGCTTGTTCAGAAGCTGCCTTGTTCATTTCATCGGAGGAAGTCCGCACGGCACTTGCGCTCTCGTTCAAGGACGCGGTAGAACCCCGAATGCCTTCAATCAAACCGCGCAAATTCGTTTGTGCCTTGCCCAGCGCAAGCAACAGCCCGTCGACTTCGTCTTTGCCCTGTACCTGAATATTGCTGTTCAGCTTGCCTTCGGCCAAAGCATTGATGTGAATTGTCGCAGTGCCTAACTTGCGTTTAAACAAACGGGAAATCAGGAAGTTCAAGGTTAAACCAGTGAACAGGGCAAACAAGGTAATGGCCACAGTAATCCAAATGGATTGCTGGTAAACACCCTGGCTGGCCTCTTGGCGCTGCTTCAGCAAGCGGTATTCTTCTGCCTCCACTTTGGCCAAAGCCTGACGCATTTTGTCCATCAATGGTTTGCCCGGAGTGGAATCCACCAAGGCATTGAAGTCTTCCGGGGCCATATTGCCCTCGATGACCAAACGCTTGGCATCGATCAACGGATCAATGACGGAGTTCAGCCAAGTTCGGTAATGTGCGTTGAACAAGCGCAACTCCTCGGTGACAACCGGATTGTGGACTGTCAACTCAGAAGCCTTGTCAAGGTGTTTGCGAACCTGCTCTTTGCCGTCGTTGTACGGGGTCAGGTAAGCCTCATCACCACGCAGTAAAAATCCGCGTTCGCCGGTTTCAATATTCAACAGATTCTCGCGAACACCCAGCACATTCTCGATCACCTCGTGGGTGAATTCGTTTTTGGCATTGGCATCCATGATCCGCTTACTGTTAAACACACCCAGGCCACCGACTACCACGCCCAGCGCGATCACCGTGACCAAGCTGGCACTGAATTTGGCACTAATGGAACTCAACATGAGACACCCCTCTTTGAACTGTCATTGATTTACAACATACCGTTGTATTTCTAAAAAAGCCTCACTCGAACAGGGCTATTTGAAGACAGCCACCCAGTCGGACGTATGAACATTGTGCAGTAAGGGGGGACACCTGAAATTGGGGAATAAAGGGGCTTTCCTGCCCCAGACCAAACAACTCAAAGCCGGCAGGGCACCCGCAAACGCTATAATGTCGGGCTAAGCCTTTGTTGACGTTGTCCATTTTCAAGTACCACTGCCATGACCCTTGCCAAAAGTTTCGACCCGAATGCCATTGAATCCCACTGGGGCCCTGAATGGGAGCGCCAAGGCCACGCCAAGGCCACAACAGAGGAAGGCAAACCCGACTTTTGCATTCAACTCCCACCACCGAATGTGACTGGTACGTTGCACATGGGCCATGCATTCAACCAAACCATCATGGACGGGCTGACACGCTATTACCGCATGCGGGGTCACAACACCCTGTGGCAACCGGGCACTGACCACGCAGGCATTGCCACGCAAATTGTGGTTGAACGCCAGTTGGCCGCCAAGAACATTACCCGCCACGATTTGGGCCGCGAAAAATTCGTGGAGAAAATTTGGGAATGGAAAAACGAAAGCGGCAGCAAAATTACCGAGCAAATGCGCCGCATGGGTGCCAGCGTAGATTGGCAGCGCGAGTACTTCACCATGGACCCTGCCCTGTCCAAATCGGTCACCGAGGTATTTGTTCGCCTGTTTGAGCAAGGCCTGATTTACCGCGGCAAGCGCTTGGTGAACTGGGACCCGGTTTTGAAAACAGCCGTTTCTGACCTGGAAGTGGAAAGCGTTGAAACCGAAGGCCACCTGTGGGAACTGAAGTACCCACTGGTTGAAGCCGACCCGGTCAAAGGCTTGACCCACTTGACAGTGGCCACCACCCGCCCAGAAACCATGCTGGGTGATTCTGCCGTGATGGTTCACCCCGACGATGAGCGCTACCAGCACCTGATTGGCAAGAAAGTAAAGTTGCCCTTGTGCAACCGCGAGCTGACCATTATTGCGGATGAATACGTAGACAGTTCATTCGGCACTGGCGTGGTTAAAGTAACACCCGCGCATGACTTCAACGACTATGCCGTGGGCCAACGCCACAAGCTTGAGCTGATGAACATTCTGACGCTGGATGCAACGATTAACGAGCAAGCACCTGCCAAGTACGTGGGCATGGATCGTTTTGTCGCCCGCAAGCAAATTGTGGCTGACCTGGAAGAACAAGGCCTGCTGGGCGAAATCAAGCCCCACAAGCTGATGGTTCCCAAGGGCGACCGCACGGGCGTGGTCATCGAACCCATGTTGACTGACCAGTGGTTTGTGGCCATGAGCAAAGTGGCCGAGGGTGATGCCACCGGAAAAAGCATTACCCAAAAAGCGATCGACGCAGTTGAACAGGGCCAGGTTAAATTTGTGCCCGAACAATGGGTGAACACCTACAACCAGTGGCTGAACAACATTCAGGACTGGTGTATTTCCCGCCAACTGTGGTGGGGCCACCAAATTCCGGCCTGGTATGGCGAGAACGGCGAAGTGTTTGTGGCCCGCACGGAAGCAGATGCACGCAGCAAGGCTGCCGCAATCGGCTACAACGGCGAACTAAAGCGCGACGACGATGTGCTGGACACCTGGTTTTCATCGGCGCTAGTGCCCTTTTCCACCTTGGGCTGGCCCGACGAGACACCAGAGCTGAAACACTTCCTGCCTTCCTCCGTGTTGGTGACTGGCTTTGACATCATTTTCTTCTGGGTTGCCCGAATGATCATGATGACCACCCACTTCACCAGCCAGGTTCCCTTCCACACCGTGTATGTGCATGGTTTGGTGCGCGACGCCGAGGGCAAGAAAATGAGCAAGTCGGTGGGCAACACGTTGGACCCGGTCGATTTGATTGATGGTTGCAGCCTTGATACGCTTTTGGTGAAACGCACCACTGGATTGAGCAAGCCGCAAGACGCACCGAAGATCGAGAAGAAAACCCGCAAGGAATTCCCCGAAGGCATTCCGGCCTACGGCGCAGATGCACTGCGCTTTACTTTCGCAAGCTTGGCCACCTTGGGCCGCAACATCAACTTTGACCAGAAGCGCTGCGACGGTTACCGCAACTTCTGCAACAAGCTGTGGAACGCCACCCGCTTTGTGTTGATGAACACGGAAGGGCAAGATTGTGGTTTGAGCGACCACGATGCAGACGCCTGCACGCCAGGTGGCTACCTTGATTTTTCTCAAGCGGATCGCTGGATCACAAGCACCTTGCAACGCGTTGAAGCGGATGTGGCACAAGGTTTTGAGACCTACCGATTCGACTTGATTGCGCAAAGCATTTACCAGTTTGTGTGGGACGAATACTGCGACTGGTACCTTGAAATCGCCAAGGTGCAAATTGCCAATGGCACAGCCGCACAGCAACGCGCCACCCGCCGCACCCTGGTACGCGTGCTGGAAACCATATTGCGCTTGGCCCACCCGATTATTCCGTTCATCACCGAGGAACTTTGGCAAACGGTCAGCGTGGTGGCAGGCCGCCGAGAAGAAGGCGTACAAGCCAGCCTGATGACCCAGGCTTACCCGGTCAGCGTGCCCAGCCGCATTGACGAAAAAGCGGAAAGCTTTGTGCTCCAACTGAAAGCCACCGTAGATGCAATTCGCGCATTGCGCAGCGAAATGGGCTTGGGCCCTGCAGACAAAGTGCCGCTAATTGCCAGTTGTGAGGGCAACGCAGAGCAACGCGCCTTCCTTGAAAAAACTGGCCCGGTGTTGGCTGCCTTGGCCAAACTCAGCAAAGTGGACGTGGTTGATTCACTGCCCGCAGACTCCATGGCACCCGTACAAATTGTGGGTGAGCTGAAGTTGATGCTGCACATTGAAATTGATGTGGAAGCAGAGCGTGCGCGGATTGGCAAGGAAGCAGAAAAAATCCGCATTGAAATTGCCAAGTGCAATGGCAAGCTGGGCAATGCCAGCTTTGTAGACCGAGCACCCGCAGCAGTGGTGGATCAGGAAAAGGCGCGCCTTGCTGACTTCAGCGCCCTGCTGGAAAAGCTGGAAAGTCAGCTAAACAAATTGAAATGAGTTGAAACCAGCACAAAAAAAGAGCACCGGTTATTTATCCCGGTGCTCTTTTTTTATCAACCATCGCAGGGCAATCAGCAACCCGCAGCGCACTTGCCTTTGCCATCAAAGCTCATGGTTTTGCCGCTCAACGGCACATACACGGGTACTTTGCTGGCTTTCATGAACTGCTCGGTTTTAGTGCCCGCAATCACCTTGCCATTCAGCGTGGCCACCTCATTGGCATGGCTGGCAATCACAGCCTTGGGCTCGACCAGTTCGTTCACTACATAAGCCGCTTCGCGTGGGCCAGTGGTAAAGGTGTCACCAATGTTCATCACGGCCAATTGTGGCTTGTAGTATTCACCCACCACTTCTTTTTGGTCGCCAGTAATACCCGTGTCGCCACTCAGGTACACGGTCAGGCCATTGCTGAATTTCACCACATAGCCTGTGGGTGGACCAGCGTATGCCGTAATACCTGACTCTTTCAGCATTTCACCCAAACGCTGCCCCACAAAATCGCCAGCAATGCCGTTGCTGTGTGCAGCCGGCACGGTGGTAATGCCCACGCCATTGATGGTTTGCATGGCACCGAAACGCACGAGGATAGAATTTTTCTCATCACCACCGGCCTGTTTCAGCTTGGCTGCAAAGAAGGAAGGCATTTCGCTGCCAGTCACAATTTTTGCGCCTGTTTTGACCGCAATGTTCACGCTGTTGGAGTTGGGCAAGGCACTGGCAGAAATATCGGGCTTGTCACAGCTACCCGCATTGGGCGCGGGGTTGTGCCGGTCGCCAAGGTGGTCACCGTGCATGTGGCTGACCAAGACCACATCAATTTTTCCCAAACGGGGATCTTCTGCACCCGCCACTGTGCGGCCAGCGTCGTACAAAATCCGGGTGCCATTGGGATCTTCGAAAATCATGGCGCGGTCAAAGCGGCAAAACTCGCCTTCTTGACCACCCAAAGGGGTGATTTTGACCAAACCTTGGGCTGGAGCTTGAGCCTGAACGGCGAGAGGAAATACACATACAAGGGGAATTGCGCGAAGAAGGGAACGAATTGTCATACTGCGACCTGCTTGAATCTTGGTTAATACACGTCAAACACTTTGCTCAGCAAACCCATTTCACCTGCTTTCTCGAGCTCGGCTTTGACTTTGGCATATTCGTAGATTAAATCGGCTGCACCGAGCCCGAGTGATTTCCAAGGTCGATACAAACGATGATCCAGCAGTGTATACGCGATGGACTCGCCACTCAACACTGATTGTGGCTTGGTGCCCAAACCCACCATCGACCATTTTTCGAACATCGCCGCGTTACTGACCTCGGAAACCAGCAACCGAATATCAGAGTGTCGGGAGTCTTTCACTATTTTTTTGTAGATTGAGGCCACCGCCTCTTTGGGCCCTTCAAGGCACTGCATGAACTCCACGCCGTTGCACAGCAGCAAACCTTCAACACCCAATGTTCGGTTGTTTCGGGATGCTTGCTCACACAATTGCTCAAAGGCCAAGCGGTCAAAGCCCGGCACTTGAACCGATGTGTAAATAAGTCGCAGCATACAATTCCCAAAACGTGTGTTAGACAATCATATGACGCCTGTGGCTTAATCTAACTAACCAGAACGGGGTAGTCAATTTGGACGGGAGCACACCTTGGCTGTCTTGTGCATTCGGTTTCTTCCCAAGAACTGGATCCAGTCCTCGTGGTTTTGCGGCAAAGGACTCGCCTTGCTTTGATAAAGCGTGGGGTTCTGGCTGGGCTGTTCGGCCAGCCCGGCCTGCATCAGCTGCACACTTTGTTCCAGACAAGTCTGTATGTCTGTTTTGGTTTTCTGCAACTCGACACAAAGTTCATCGGGGCACATGCGCACCAAACCAAGCTTTAACAGCGGCTTTCTCGGGAAGTCTTTCAAGTTCCAGGTGAGCAGGCCCACGGCTTGCTGCACCTGATGGCGCAATGCCAAGGCTGACGCCGCCACGTGCCGGTCTTTTTCATCCACCTGCCGGACATCGGCCAAATAGGGCTCATGGTTTTGAGGCAACAAGACCGCATTCAAACGCTGGGGCAGACCAGCACGTTCGACACTTGCATCATCCGGGTGCAAGCGCCCAAGGCGCACCAAGTTGCGGTAACACTCATTTTCAATATGGGGGGTGAAGTAAAGGGTGGCGCCGTGTTGTCGAGCCAGTGCCACCATTAACCAGCGGGTCCATTCAGAAAACAGCACATTGGCATCCAGAAGCCAGTGCTTGGGCACCTCGGGCTTGCCGAGAACAACACTCACGAGGTGCGGGCCAGTTCAGCGGCGCTTCATGTAAAAGACAAATGAGCCCGACTGATCAGCCTGCTCCACCAGTTCATTGCCGGTTTGTTTGGCAAACATGGCGAAATCACGCACAGAGCCTGGGTCTGTGGAAGTGACTTTCAGCACTTGGCCACTTTGCATTTCAGCCAATGCTTTTTTGGTTCTCAGAATTGGCAGTGGGCAATTCAATCCGCTTGCGTCCACTTCTCGGTCAAAATTCATGTCTCTATGCTCCTTGGTACCGCTTGTGTAATGTAACTATTTTAATTCAATCCAGTTGACAGGCAGCTGACGGGCGCTCAACCAGTCGGCCATGGCCAAGCCGGTGCCCATGCGCCAGGGGCGCAATTCCGCAGGCTCTACCAACTTGTAATCGGCCAGTTCTTCAGACAGACTAACTTGCCCCACCGCTTTGATGTGATAACAAATGATCACTTCATTTTTCATGGGGAAAGGGTACACACCAATCAGGCTGCATTCGACTGCATCCAGATTGGTTTCTTCCTTCAACTCGCGAATGGCCCCTTGCTCCGGTGTTTCATTGCGCTCCAGAAAACCAGTAATCAGCGCATAAAAATGCGCCGGCCAAGCCACATTCCGGGCCAGCAACACCTTGCCTTCGTACTCAACCAGTGCAGCTACAACGGGCACGGGGTTACCCCACTGCGTGAAGCCGCAGGCGCCGCAAGCCATTCGGGACTGACCCGAATGTTGCAGTTCGTGCAGCTTGGTGGCGCACATGGGACAGTACTGATAAACGGCTTTGCTCATGGTGCGCTTTGTTGACCCTTTATTTGCTACTTATTTGCCTTTGACCCAGTCGACAACACTGGCCAATGCTGCGTCCAGATTTTCGGGCTGGGTACCGCCAGCTTGGGCCATGTCGGGTCGACCACCGCCTTTGCCACCCACCTGCTGGGCCACAAAGTTCACCAAATCGCCCGCCTTCACTTTGGCTGTGGCATCTTTGCTCACCGATGCAATCAAACTGACCTTGCCTTCCAGCACAGTGGCCAACACCAAGGCTGCATTGCCCAGCTTGTCGCGCAGTTTGTCGGCCGCTTCTCGCAACTGTTTGACATCCGCGCCTTCCAGTTTGGCAGCCAGCACTTTCACACCGTCCACATCCACGGCCTGCCCAGCCAGGTCATCGCCCTGGCTCGCCGCCAGCTTGCTTTTCAAGCGGTCCAGTTCCTTTTCCAGGTTTTTCACCTGATCCATGATCTGGCCGATTTTGGCAGTGGCCTCGGTCGCGGGCACACGCAAGCTTTGGGCGATCGCTTCGACCTGGGCTTGCGCCTTTTGCGCAAATTCCATGGCGCCCAAACCGGTGGTGGCTTCTACACGGCGAATGCCTGCGGCCACACCGCTTTCACTGGTAATTTTGAACAGACCAATATCGCCTGTGCGCTGCACATGGGTGCCGCCACACAGTTCACGAGAGCTGCCGATGTCGAGAACGCGCACTGTGTCGCCGTACTTTTCGCCAAACAACATCATAGCGCCCGCGCTCTTCGCGCTCTCAATGTCCATGATGCGGGCCTGCGTTTCCGCGTTGGCCAAAATTTCTTCGTTCACAATGCGCTCAACCTGGGCAATTTGTTCGGGCGTCATGGCACTGTGGTGGGCGAAGTCGAAACGGGTTTTTTCTGCATCCACCAGTGAGCCTTTCTGGCTCACGTGATCACCCAACACTTCACGCAAAGCCTTGTGCATCAAGTGCGTGGCACTGTGGTTCCGAATGGTGCGGTTGCGCTGGTACTGATCCACTTGCGCACCCACTGCATCGCCCACTTTCAATTCACCGGTGACCAATTCACCATGGTGGCCAAACACATTGGCTTGAATCTTTTGTGTATCCAGCACCCGGAATAAATTCAGGCAAGCTGAGCCACTTGAAATTTCACCCTGGTCGCCCACCTGGCCACCACTTTCGGCATAGAAAGGGGTTTGGTCCAACACCACAACACCGTGCTGCCCGGCTGCAATGCTGTTGACCGATGTGCCGTTCACGTAAATGGCTGTGATTGTGGCGTTGGCCACTTCAAGTGCATCGTAACCCTTGAACTCGGTGGACACACCACTGTAAGCGAGGTCGGCGTCCATCTTGAACTTGCCAGCGGCGCGGGCCTGCTGCTTCTGCTTGTTCATGGCTTCATCAAACGCGGCCTCGTCCACGCTCATTTCGCGTTCACGGCATACATCGGCGGTCAGGTCCAGCGGAAAGCCGTAGGTGTCGTGCAATTTAAATGCTGTTTCTCCATCGAGCATGCCACCTTTTGGAAGTGCACCCAGGGCGGAATCCAGAATGGCCATGCCGTTTTCAATAGTCTCGAAGAAGCGCTCTTCTTCGGCCTTCAGAATGCTTTGCACCTGCGCAGCAGCCTTGGCCAGCTCAGGATAGGCCTCGCCCATTTCGCTGACCAGGTCGCCCACCAATGCGTTAAAGAATGGTTTGCGGCAGCCCAGTTTGTAACCATGGCGAATGGCGCGGCGGATAATTCGGCGCAACACATAGCCACGGCCCTCGTTGCCAGGAATGACGCCATCTACTACCAGGAATGAACAGGCGCGGATGTGGTCAGCAATTACACGAAGGGAATTGTTGGTCAATTCAACGGCATTGCCTTGGGCAGTCACTTCTCGGGCTGCCGCTTTAATCAAGGTTTGAAACAGGTCAATTTCATAATTGCTGTGCACGTGTTGCAACACTGCGGCAATGCGCTCCAAGCCCATGCCTGTGTCCACGCAGGGCTTGGGCAGAGGGTGAAGTACGCCATCTGCAGTGCGGTCAAATTGCATGAACACCAGGTTCCACACTTCAATGTAGCGGTCGCCGTCTTCCTGCTCGCTTCCGGGTGGGCCACCCCACACATCTGGGCCATGGTCGTAAAAAATTTCAGTACACGGACCGCAGGGGCCGGTGTCGGCCATTTGCCAAAAGTTATCGGATGCATAACGCGCACCCTTGTTGTCACCAATTCGGATAATGCGCTCGGCGGGCACGCCCACCTGCTTGTTCCAGATGTTGTAGGCCTCGTCATCTTCCTGATAAACGGTCACATACAGGCGCTCGGGCGGCAATTTGTACACTGTGGTCAGTAATTCCCAAGCGTACTGAATGGCGTTTTCCTTGAAGTAATCGCCGAAGCTGAAGTTACCCAGCATTTCGAAGAATGTGTGGTGGCGCGCCGTGTAGCCCACGTTTTCCAGGTCGTTGTGCTTGCCGCCCGCGCGAACCGAGCGCTGGCTTGAAGTAGCGCGGGTGTAGGGGCGTTTGTCTTTGCCGGTGAACACGTCTTTGAACTGCACCATGCCGCTGTTGGTGAACAACAGGGTGGGGTCATTGCCCGGCACCAGGCTGCTGGAAGCCACCTTGGTGTGGCCCTTGCTGGCAAAGAAATCAAGAAACTTTTCGCGAATATCAGCGACTTTCATGTTGGGGCTACCTTCCTGAATAAAGCGGCATGCGGTTTTTGGTTTAACCCTCGATTATAAGGTCATTCGATCGGTAAAAAGCCCTTTGATACCCAAGGCTTGCAGCGTTTTCGCCTGTTCCGCGTCGTTCACCGTGTAAACCCGAACCACCCGCCCAGTGGTGTGTATGCGGCGCAATGCCACGGGCTCGGCCCCGCTCCAGTGCAAATGAATGGCACTGGCCCGCAGCGCATCGGCGTGCAACACCCAATTGTCGGGCAGTTGCTCGTACAACAACGCAAGGTCGTAACCTTGCAGTGGCAACAGGCTTGCGTGGTAGAAACTGGAAAACACCCAGTGCTTGCGAATGTGCTGCTGTTGATCAAGAGGCAATTCTTCAACTGTGCCCTTCACAGCCTGCCCCAGGGCCATGGCATTGGCGGGGTGAGTGGCTTTCAGTTCCACATTGGCGCGCATGTTGTGCTTCAGACAATAAGCGATGGTTTGGGCAAGACTGGGTATTGGTTCGTCCTGCACGGCGTAATGACGCAGGTCGCGCACGCGCAGGCTATCAAAGCGGGTCAGCGGATCGGTGGCTGCCATGGCTGGGTCGAGCGACCGTGCACAACGCCCCATCACCCAGTCGTGGTGAATCATGGGCACGCTGTCGGCGGTCAACATCACGTCAAACTCGACGGCATTGAAACCCGAATTTAGTGCAATTTCAAAACCTTTGATAGTGTTTTCAAGACTGCCTTTTCCACTGCCGCGATGCGCCCACAATTCCATTTTTATTGATCCTGACATTGTTCAGCCCTGACCTAGACTAAGCTTGGTCAAAGCAAAATTATTTACTTTTTAAAGGGTTATCCCGGAACTTCAGCGGTTTTAATGCACTCCCTTCTGATGTTAAGGTAAAAGAATAGTCCATTTAACAGGGAGGGCAATGTCTGCGTTCTGGCAAAACACGATTAGCCAAGCGATACGATTACGGCAAGAGTTACACAGCGAGCCTGAATTAAGCTGGCATGAAACACGCACCGCTCAAAAAATAAGAACAACGCTCAGCGAACTCAATATCGACTGGTCCCCTTGCGCGGGCACCGGCACCTTGGCGCGCCTGAATACTTCAGCAAAATCATACAGCGCCCCACACATTGGCTTGCGCGGGGACATTGATGCTTTGCCCATTCAGGAACAAACCGGCAAAGCCTGGGCTTCCCGGCAAATGGGTTGCATGCACGCCTGCGGGCATGATGGCCACACGGCCACCTTGCTGGCCACAGCTCAATATTTGAAAAGTGTTGAACACACCTTGCCCGGGCCAGTCACCCTGATATTCCAACCCGCCGAAGAGGGTGGGCACGGCGCATTGCGCATGATTGAGAATGGCGCACTACAAGGCGTTGACGAAATTTATGGCTGGCACAATTGGCCTGCCATACCCCAGGGGCAGCTGGTTTGCCCCGACGGAATTGTGATGTGCGGCAACGGTACGTTTGAAATTACCGTGACAGGCCAAGGCGGCCACGCCAGCCAACCCGAACTGTGCCGCGACCCCATACTGGCCGGCAGCGCCATGGTGCAAGCATTGCAACAGGTGATTGCGCGCAGGCTTGCCCCCCAACAAGCAGCTGTGCTGAGCGTCACCTCATTTGACGCACCCAGCGGGCCCACAGTCATTCCCCGCCAAGCAATACTGGGTGGAAGCATTCGCGTGCCCAACAATGCCACCCGCGAACAAATCAACAGCTTGATTACTGAAATTGTAGAACACACCGCACAGGCCTACGGCGTTGAAGCCAAAGTCACCATTGAACCCCGCTACAACGCGACCATCAACCACGCTGACCAAGCGGGAAATTTAAGGGCAGCCTGGAGTGCGGTGATGGGCGACACCGCCTTTGATACCCACACGCCGGTGCCAATCATGGCTTCGGAAGACTTCAGTTACTACCTGCAAGAAATTCCAGGCGCTTTTGCCCTGGTAGGCGCTGGAAAACAGGGGGAGCAGTCCTTCCCCTGCCACAGCCCTTTTTATGACTTCAACGACGCCTTGATTGAACCGGTCGCCCGCCTTTACGCGCGTCTGGCAGGCGCCCCCGACACAACACACAACAACAAGGAGTGATGTGAATGAATATGCAAACTTTTGAGCGACGAGAAAGCGATGTTCGCGGTTACAGCCGCACCTATCCCGTGGTGTTTGACAAAGCATTGAATGCCCGCCAAACCGATGAAAACGGCAAGGAGTACATTGATTTTTTTGCAGGTGCCGGTGTGCTGAACTTCGGACACAACAACGAGCGCATGCAAAAAGCAGTGGTGGATTACATTCAGTCCAATGGCGTTACCCACAGCCTTGACATGGCCACCGTGGCCAAGCGCGCGTTTATCGAAAAGTTTGAAGAAGTGGTGCTCAAACCCCGCAACATGCCGCACAAAATGCAGTTCATGGGGCCGACTGGCACCAACTCGGTTGAGGCGGCTTTAAAAATTGCGCGCCGAGTAACCGGTCGACAACAAATTGTGTCGTTCTCGCATGGCTTTCACGGCATGACACTGGGTTCACTGGCCTGCACGGCCAACGCCTATTTCAGGAGTGCTGCCGGGGTGCCTTTACAACACGTCACCCATCAGGCTTTTGGCTGCGAAACCCTATGCAAAGGCTGCACCCTGGGTTGTGGTGATGAAAGCATTCAACGCATGCGCGCGCTGTATGCCGACACATCCAGCGGCGTGGCAGCACCTGCAGCGTTTTTGATTGAAACCATTCAAGCCGAAGGCGGCGTGAAAGTGGCCAGCGCCAAATGGCTGCAAGACCTGCAAACCTTGGCCAAGGAACTTGGCGCACTGCTGATCATCGACGACATTCAGGTGGGCTGTGGCCGTACCGGCACCTACTTCAGCTTTGATGACATGGGCCTTGACCCCGACATTGTGTGCCTGGCCAAAGGCGTGGGCGGCTGGGGCACCCCCATGGCGTTGAATTTGGTGAAACCAGAAATTGACAAGCACTGGTCGCCGGGTGAACACACCGGTACCTTCCGCGGGCAAAACCTGTCGTTCGTGGCGGGGCGTGAAGCACTGTCTTACTTCGAAAACGATGAACTGATGGCTGAGGTCAAACGCAAGGCCAAGGTGATGCACGCTGCCATGCACAGCGTAGTGCAACGCCACCCTCAACTTGAGCTGACCGGCAAAGGCATGATTCTGGGATTGAACGTGGGCAGCACCGAGGCTTCGAAAGCCATTGTGAACCAGTGTTTCGAGAACGGCCTGATGATTGCAAGCTGCGGCACTGGCGGCAGGGTCATCAAGCTGATTCCGCCCCTGACCATTCCCGATCAAGATCTGGAACAAGGCCTGAACACCTTGATCAAGGCGGTTAACCACGTGATGGAGGCCGCATGAAAAAACGAGATGACATGACCTTTCCTTTCGAGGAATACGAGCGGCGCATTGCCGAATTGCGCACGCGCATTGCCCAGCGCAGGCTGGATGCGGTGGTCATTACCGACCCCGAGAACATCATGTACCTGACCGACTATCAAACAACCGGGTATTCGTTTTTTCAAGCCTTGGTGGTGCCGCTGGAAGATGAACCGTTCATGATCACGCGTGCGCTGGAAGAATCGAATGTGTTTGCGCGCACGTGGGTAGAGCAATCACGCCCCTACCCCGACACTGGCGATGCCATTCAAATGTTGCTGGATGCCCTGCGTGAATTCAGGCTGGATGACAAGCGGATTGGTTACGAACGCAACAGCTATTTTTTCCCGGCCTATCAACAAGATTTCGTGCACACCCGCTTGAGCAAAGGCAAACTGCTGGATTGTTTCGGCATTGTCGAACAAGGCCGCTTGCGCAAATCGCCAGTTGAAATTGAACTGATGAGAAAAGCTGCCCTGGCCACCGAAGCAGGCATGAAAGCGGGTCTTGAAGCCTGCGTACCCGGGGCCACTGAAAACGACATTGGTGCTGCCATTTCATCCGCAATGTTCAAGGCTGGCGGTGAACCACCCGCAGTAATGCCGTATGTCACCAGCGGGCCGCGCACCATGATAGGTCATGCCACCTGGGAAGGCCGCGTGGTGAAACCCGGGGAACATGTGTTTCTTGAGGTGGGTGGATGCTACAGGCGATACCACACCGCCATGATGCGCACAGCCGTACTGGGTGAACTAAGCGACTCGATGTACAAAGCACAGGAAACCATGAAGCATGCGCTGGATGCCGTGCACGAGTATTTTCAACCGGGCATGACGGTGTCGGATGCAGACAACCTGATTCGCAACATCATCACCCACAACGATGTGGGCGCACGGCTGATAACCCGCTCGGGTTATTCAATTGGCATTGCATTCCCACCCAGCTGGGATGAAGGCTACATCATGAGTTTGAAGCAGGGCGAATCGTCCATCCTTGAAGAGGGCATGACCTTTCACATCATTCCGTGGATGTGGGGCGTGGATGGCGACAAAACCTGCGGCATCTCCGACACCATCATCATCACGAAAAACGGTTGCGAATCATTCTTCTCACTCGACCGAGATTTCACCATCAAGCCTGAGAAAAACGTGCACACACTCAGCGCGGTGAACTCCACACCCGGGAAGAAAAAAGCTGCAACAGAAACCAACACGCAGGAGGACCAGGCTGTATGACCACTGCCATGCTTATTTCGACCAACCCCTTGACCGGTGAACAAATCAACGAACACCTTGCCCTGCAAGGTGAACAAATCAGCGCACAAATTGGCATTGCTGCCGCTGCCTTTCCGGCATGGTCCTCGAAATCATTTGCTGAACGCGGCAAAGTGCTTCATGCAGTGGCTGCTCAATTGCGCAAACAGAAAAACAGGTTGGCTGAGCTAATGGCACTTGAAATGGGCAAACCTGTGAAAGAAGGCGGCCCTGAAGTTGAAAAGGCCGCCACCTGTTGCGAATATTATGCCGAGCACGCCAGCAAGCACCTGGCCGATGAATGGATTGCATCGGATGCTTCCGAAAGTTATGTGAAGTACCAGCCACTGGGCACCCTGCTGGGCATATTGCCCTGGAATGCACCGACCTGGCTGGCCTTTCGCTACCTGGCCCCGGCACTGATGGCCGGCAACACCTGCGTGATGAAGCACGACCCGAATGTGCCAGCCACGGCACAGGCTTTGGCTGACTTGTTCAAGGAGGCCGGCGCACCCGCGGGTGTGGTGGTGAATTTGCCACTGCGCACAGAACATGTGGAACAGGCCATTCGAGACCCCAGGATCATGGCTGTCAGCTTCACCGGTTCCAGCGCAGCAGGCAGGAAAGTAGCAGCCACCGCCGCCTCGGAATTGAAACCTGCTGTGCTTGAACTGGGCGGTTCTGACCCCTGCATTGTGCTGGCCGATGCCGACCTGGAACGCGCTGCCGACGTGGTGGTGTTGTCCCGCATCATCAACGCGGGCCAAAGTTGCATTGCCGCCAAACGCATTTTGATTGAAGCCAAGGTGTACGAAGAATTTACAACCTTGTTGAAAGTACGACTGGTCAAATTGAAACTGGGCGATCCGCTGGATAGCGCCACCGACATTGGCCCAATTGCCCGCAAAGACCTGCGCGACAACTTGCACCGACAAGTGCAACAAACCATTTCGGAAGGTGCAAAGTGCCTGCTGGGCGGAGAACTGCCCGACACCCCCGGCTACCACTACCCCACCACCCTGCTGGCCGATGTCAAACCCGGCATGTGCGCATTTGAGGAAGAAACCTTTGGACCGGTCATGGCCGTGATGAAAATAGAAAATATTGATGAAGCACTGGCAGTGGCCAACAACACAAACTACGGTTTGGGCTCTAGTATATGGACAGCCAGCACCAGCAAAGCCATGCGCGCAGTCCACGAACTGCAGGCCGGGCAGGTTGCGGTGAATGGCATTGTAAAAACCGACCCCCGATTGCCCAGTGGTGGCATCAAGCAATCGGGTTACGGCCGCGAGCTTGGGCCACACGGCATTCGCGAGTTTGTTAACGCCAAGCAGGTCTGGATTAAATAGAGGCAGTCGAGGAGACAACAAAAATGATCAAAGTCAGTGTGATGTACCCCAATGCGCAAGGCGTCAGCTTTGACCATGATTACTACAAAACCACACACATGCCACTGGTGAAAAGCAAAATGGGCAATGCCCTGCACCACTACACCGTTGACAAAGGCCTGGCTGGTGGCGCAGGCGATGCACCCGCGTTTGTGGCCATGGGGCATTTGCTGGTGGATTCAGTCGAGGCATTTCAGGCGGCTTTCGGCCCGCATGCGAAAGAAATTATGGCAGACATTCCCAACTACACCAATGCCAGCCCGGTGATCGTGATCAGTGAAGTGACAGTCGAAAAAGGCTAAACAACCTTGGGAAACTTCGCGATAATTCTGTCGAACTGACTCGCGAAAGTTTTTCGGTCCGCCTGGCTGTAGGCGGGCGGGCCGCCTGTATCGATCCCACTGGCCCGCATGGTGTCCATGAAATCGCGCATGGTGTGCAGGGCTTTGATATTCTCTGCCGTAAACATCTCTCCGCGCGGGCTTAGCACCTGCGCTCCCTTGTCCACCAATTGCGCAGCCAGTGGAATGTCGCTGGTAATCACCAAATTTCCCGCCTCAACACGCCGCACAATTTCATCATCGGCCTCATCAAAACCACGCGGCACCTGCAACAGCTTGATGAATCTTGAGGGTGGCGTGCGAATGTACTGATTGGCCACCAATGTGGTTTCAATGCCGGTTCGGTCGGCCGCGCGAAAAATGATTTCCTTCACGGCAACGGGGCAGGCGTCGGCGTCGACCCAGATTTTCATAGATTAACCACGCAAAAATGCAACAAGCCTCGATCCTATCAAATCGCAAAACCTAGGGATGATCCGAAGCGCAATACCCGTTCTATTCCGATACAGTTCAATCAAGAACTAAAACTTTTTCAGGTGGTTAATATGGGTTTCAAAGTTGCTTTTCTGGGTTTGGGCGTTATGGGATACCCCATGGCAGGTCATTTGGTGAAAGCCGGCCATGAAGTCACGGTGTACAACCGAAGCTCGGCCAAAGCGGAAAAGTGGGTGGCCCAACACGGCGGCAAAATGGCAAGCACGCCCGAACAGGCGGCCACTGGCCAGGACTTCGTATTCGCCTGTGTGGGCAACGACGACGATTTGCGCCAAATTTGCACTGGAATCAATGGTGCATTCCATGGCATGAAGCCAGGCGCAGTGTTCATTGATCACACCACCGCCAGCGCGAAAATTGCGCGCGAACTGTTCGAGCATGCCAAAGATGCGGGCTTTGGTTTTATTGACGCGCCAGTGTCAGGCGGCCAAGCGGGTGCCGAAAACGGACAACTGACTGTGATGTGTGGCGGAACTCACGCAGACTTTGAACAGTCGAAAGACGTGATTGCCGCATTTGCCAAAGCAGTGACCTTGATGGGTGAATCGGGCAGCGGTCAGTTGACAAAAATGGTCAACCAGGTGTGTATCGCAGGTCTGCTGCAGGGTTTGTCAGAGGCATTGAAGTTTGGCATGAACGCCGGGCTGGATGTCAGCAAAGCGCTTGAAGTGATTGGCAAAGGCGCCGCACAAAGCTGGCAAATGGACAACCGTGGCAAAACCATGGTGGAGGGCAAATTCGATTTCGGTTTCGCAGTGGACTGGATGCGCAAAGACTTGAGCCTGGTGCTTGAAGAAGCACGCCGCAATGGTTCTCAGCTTCCAGTGACCGCACTGGTTGACCAGTTTTATGCCGAGGTACAGGGCATGGGCGGCCAGCGCTGGGACACCTCGAGCCTCATCAAACGTTTGTAAAAGCGCGCGCCAGCCTTGAGCCGAACGCGCGCTTTACTGGAACGATCACCCACGACTTGGGGCGTGGGTTTGGCGCTCTTGGGCGCCATCTTTTTTTCTGGCAAAGCCATTGTCGTGAAGCTGGCGTATGCCTACCCGGTCGATGCTTCCACCCTGTTGGCCATGCGCATGCTGTTGTCACTCCCCCTGTTTCTGGGTGCACTCATATTCACCGTACTGCGAGAAAAAAATGCGGTGAAAATGACAGCCAAAGACTACGGCTTGGTGGCCCTGGCCGGTTTGCTCGGTTACTACCTGGCCAGCCTGTTCGACTTCATGGGCTTGCAATACATCACTGCCGGGCTTGAACGGCTGATCCTGTTCACATATCCGTCCATCGTGCTCTTGATCGCCTGCATGATCAAACACCAGTGGCCCCAACCTTGGCAAATCATGTGCATGGCACTGAGCTATGTGGGTCTGGCTGTGGTGTATGGCCATGAAACCGTGCTGGTGGGCGACAACACGGCCTTGGGCGTAGTGCTGGTTTTTGTGTCCGCCATTTGTTACGCCAGTTACCTGATTGTGGGCGAGCGGTTGCTCAAGCGACTGGGCACCATACGCGTTACCGCCATGGCCACCCTGGTTTCGGCTGCAGCCATTTTGATACAAATCAACTTGCAGCAGCCGTTGAGCATTATTGTTGAACAACCTTTGCCCGTTTGGGGTTGGTCTTTGGTGAATGCGGTGTTTTGCACCTTTGTACCAGTATTCGCCGTAATGACTGCCATCAGCTTGATCGGCGCACCGCGCGTGTCGCAACTGGGCATGATTGGCCCCATCGCCACGATTGCGTTGGGCACATGGATATTAGAAGAACCATTTACCGTTTGGCATGCTGCTGGAACTGCACTTGTAATTGCAGGTGTGGCCCTGCTGAGCATGAAAAAAGAAGCAAAAGAAGGAGCTATCACATGAGTACTACCCCCGCAAAAATTGTTCGCTTTTACAACCCCGGTGCACCCGATGTGTTGACAATGGAAGACATCGAAGTCGGCCCGCCCAAAGCCGGTGAAGTACAGGTTGAACACAAAGCGATTGGCCTGAATTACATCGAAGTGTATTGGCGCACTGGCGTTTACCCACAACCCCTGCCCTGCTGCCCCGGCACCGAAGGTGCAGGCATTGTGCGCGCAGTTGGAGAAGACGTAACTGACCTGAAAGTGGGCGACCGCGTGGCCTATGGCTCTGGCCCTGTAGGCTCGTATGCCACCGTGCGAAATATGCCGGCACACCCGCTGGTGAAAATTCCGGACAGCATTGATTTTGAAACAGCCGCCGCGATGATGCTGAAAGGCTTCACCGCGCAATACCTGCTGCGCCGCGTGTACAAGGTGCAGGCAGGCGACACCATTTTGTTTCACGCTGCAGCCGGTGGCGTAGGCACCATCGCCACGCAATGGGCAAAATCGCTGGGTGTGCGGGTGATTGGTACTGTGTCAACACGAGAAAAAGCAGAGTTGGCCAAAGCCAATGGTTGCGCCGAAGTAATCATTACAAGCGAAGAAAATATTGTAGAGCGCGTTAAGGAATTGACCGATGGGAAAGGTGTTCCCGTGGTTTATGACAGCGTGGGCAAAGCCACTTTTGTCGACTCTCTGAATTGCCTGAAACCGCGTGGCATGATGATCAGCTTTGGCAATGCCAGCGGTAAGGTTGACCCGGTTCCATTGCAGTGGCTGGCCGAGCGTGGCTCATTGGTGCTGACCCGCCCAACCGTGGCATCGTTTACAGTAGACAAGGCTGAAATGCTGGAAAGTGCGGCTGAAATGTTTGGCGTGGTGGCAAGTGGTGCTGTGAAAATTCAAATCAACCAGCGGTTTGCGCTGGCCGATGTGGTGAAGGCACATACAGAACTTGAGGGACGACGCACGACAGGTTGCACCGTGCTGATTCCTTGATCGGATCTCTCTTTCTTGCTTGACTGCCGGTTAACTGCCCGATCGACTTGGGTTCCGATCTCTCGCCAGAAAACCTGTATTTCCCTTTTTGATATTCACCCTGACTCACCTCGCTC
>NZ_DFOZ01000002.1:0-97261 GCF_002377005.1 Limnobacter sp. UBA3528
GTCCAGTTTCGACCAGAATACGCAGACTTGCGGATCAAATGAGTTTGATGGCTTTGTGAAGCTAGCTATTGCGGCCGAAAGAGCGGGAAAGATAAGACGCGAACAGTTGAATGAAATGAGAAGGTTTGCCGAACTTCGAAACCTAATGGTGCATGATTGGCAAGTTAATGAGCCAGCTGTCGAACCTAGCGAACGTCTCGTTGAGAGGTTGGAACGTTTGTACGCGTCTTTTACAAATCCTCCAAAAGTTTTCCCTGAATTTAAGATGGTAGTCGGGACATGTACACCCGATGATGAAATTCGAATTCCAATTTCTTTGATGCGTGACGGAAGTTATTCTCAGGTTCCCGTGCTTAATGAGGGAAAAGTAATCGATCTTTTGACTGCAGAGACTGTTACACGCTGGTTGGCTTCAGAAATCCCCAACCAATTGATCGATTTACCTTCGATAAAGGTCCGGGATGTTCTAAAGCATAGAGTTGGAAAGGAAGGCTTTAGGCTGATTTCCAGATCTTTTACTTTACTTGATGTTGCAAATCTTTTTGAAAGTCAAAAAACTTTGGGGCAAGAAATTGACGCATTAATTATCACCGAGTCTGGAAAAGATGGTCAAAATATTCTTGGGCTCGTTACCGTTTACGATATGCCGAGTATTCTTAAATTGTTGGGTGTTGAGTGAGCGTTAATTCAAAAGTTTCTGAAGACTTGATAAATGCTTACAGCAAGGCGATTTACAAGATTTCGTTTGCAAACACAAAATGCGAATTCAAAGTAGGCCAAGTCTCGCTTTGCATGGCTGACATACTCATTCGCAATCAAGCAACATCGGCCACTTTGCTTACGGCCTTTAATCCTCTGAGCGTTGTTCATTCGATGAGGCAGAATCTTAAAAGACATAAGGAGCTGTTAAATTTACTCGTTAATTTGGACGTTAGATTTGTTGATGCCACGGGAGAAGATCCCGCCGGAATTTGGAGTCCAGAGTTGGGTTTCCTTATATTCAATCTGGGTCGTGATAAGTCAGATTCGCTAGCACTTCAGTTCGAGCAGAATGCCTATGTCCTCATCGATGAATCTGGAATGGCTGAGTTACGTCTAGTCTTATAAGTAGAAATCTGTCCTGCCTGACATAGCTTGAGCCATAGATAGTAGCTTCCTCGTGACAGAGCAACTGTAAAGTTTTGCACAGTTCTCACTCGGAAATTTGACAAAAATTCTTTATAAAGTTTACAAAAAGTCAGAAAAAATACATAAAAACAATTATTTATAGATTTTGTAACGATCGCAGGTAATGTTAACCGTTTTGATTGATATAAAATATATAGGCTATATAGCGAATTGTGAATTTTCAAGTACTAGAGATTTATCATTCATCCTCTTCCCAAGCAAATTCTTTTTAGATTTTCGCAAAGTAAATTGAAAGCTTTTTTAATGGCATAACTAGACGACCGGTCTAATTAATGCAATAATGCACCTATGGGTAATGAACTTCCAATCATAAAGTCTGGCGATACGCGTCAGCAAATCCTCGATACAGCCAAGGGCATCATCCTCGGCAAGGGCTTTGCTGCGGTCGGCCTCAACGAGATACTTTCCACTGCAGGCGTGCCCAAGGGCTCGTTCTATCACTATTTCAAGTCAAAGGAGCAGTTTGGCGACGCCTTACTCGCAGACTATTTTGACGACTACCTGCAGATGTTAGAGCGCATGCTTAAAGATGACGGCAGCACTAATTCCAGCCGACTGCTGGGATTTTTCCAGTTCTGGCTGGATACGCAGTCAAGTGATGCCACAACGGATAAATGTCTGGTAGTTAAATTGAGCGCAGAAGTGACGGATCTTTCCGAATCCATGCGTATTACGTTGAAGAATGGCACCGACAGGGTAATAGCGTGCCTCACACATTGCGTGGAACAAGGTATACGCACAGGTGAATTCCCTGCCAACCTCGATGCAAAAACTGTCACGGCAGAGATCTACTATATGTGGATAGGCGCAACGCTTTTGACCAAGGTAGGCCGCACGCGTGCAGCCCTGGAATGCGCCATGAATGCCACGAAAGCGAGACTGGGACTTGCTTGAGGTCGATCTTTTTATTTATCCGAACACTAGCCGACTGGTCTAATAGCTGTAATTTTTAAGGAGTTTTGATGCTGAATTTTGATTTTTACAACCCGACGCGCATCGCTTTCGGCAAGGGCAAGGTCGCCGAAATCGACAAGCTGGTGCCTGCTGAGGCTCGCGTATTGATTGTTTACGGCGGCACTAGCGCCAAGAAGAATGGCACGCTGGATGAAGTCAAAGCTGCCCTGGGCGGGCGTTATGCCGAAGAATTCAGCGGCATCGAGCCTAATCCGACTTATGAAACGCTCATGAAAGCCGTCTCTAAAATCAAGGCCAACAAGCTGGATTACCTACTGGCAGTCGGCGGCGGCTCGGTGATTGATGGCACCAAGTTTGTTGCGGCAGCGGTGTATGCCGAGGGCGACCCGTGGGAGATTTTGCTCCAGCGAGGTGCCAATGTGAAACAGGCCATGCCTTATGGCACTGTGCTGACCTTGCCTGCGACAGGCTCGGAGATGAACGACGGCTCGGTGATTTCACGCACCGAAACCGCATCTGGCTTGCACGACAAGCTCTATTTCACCAGTGAGCATGTGTTTCCACAGTTCTCCGTGCTCGACCCGAGCAAGAGCTACACCCTGCCGCCGCGCCAGTTGGCTAACGGCGTGGTGGATGCCTACACCCACATCATGGAGCAATACCTGACCTACCCGGTGGAAGCGCGGGTGCAGGATCGCTTTGCCGAAGGCTTGCTACAGACCCTTATCGAGGTTGGTCCCAAGGTGCTGGCCAATCCGCAGGATTACGACACTCAGGCCAACTTCATGTGGGTCGCCACCCTGGCCTTGAATGGCTTGATCGGCTCCGGTGTGCCTAGCGATTGGTCGACGCACATGATAGGCCACGAGATTACCGCGCTTCATGGATTGGATCACGCACAGACTCTCGCTATCATCCTGCCGACCATGTTGAGCGTGCGTCGCGAATCCAAGCGCGCCAAGCTGCTGCAATATGCCGAGCGCGTCTGGCATATCAGTGAAGGGTCAGAGGATGCTCGCATCGAAGCGGCTATCCAGAATACCCGCGCTTTTTTCGAGAGCCTCAGCGTGCCTACGCGCTTATCCGCCTACAACATCGGTGCGGATGCCATTCCTGCCCTGCTGGCGCAACTTGAAAGTCATGGCATGGCAAAACTCGGTGAGCATGAGGATGTGACGCTGGATAAGAGCAGGGAAGTGCTGGAAGCCAGCATTTAAATTTTTAATAGGGTGGATAAAGCGCGATATCGCGAATTCAGCACCTTTGTACTTATTTTTTATTAGGAGCAATCATGAGCAAAAAGTTAGCACTGTATGTACGTCTGCACGCCAAGCCAGGTAAGGAAGCAGCACTGGAAGCATTTCTGAAATCCGCACTACCGCTGGTGGAAAACGAGCCGGAAACCGCTACCTGGTACGCACTCAAATTCGGCCCTGCCACCTTTGGCATTTTTGACACCTTTATGGATGAACATGGCCGACAAGCGCATTTGACCGGGAAAATCGCTGAGGCACTGATGGCGAATGCCGCAGATTTGCTGACCGAGATGCCGGTAATCGAAACCGTGTATTTACTGGCAGTCAAAGGCCAGTCTTAAATCTGTTTTGGCTAAGTAGATAGCTCCTCCCCGGGCTATTTCGGACCTACACTGGCACATCACTTTCCTACCTTTTGTGGTGTGCCAGTGTTTTTTCTTAGTGAGCAGAATGTATACCCCTAATCCAAATCAATCGCCGACAGCCAACCGCGGCTGGCAGCGTGTATTCCAACGCGGCAAACTCACGCTGGGCATCATGTTCCCGATCGAGGCCTTCGAGCGCGACCAGCCGACCATGCACAACCAGGTAGCGCTGGCGCAGTTTGCCGAAAAAGCCGGTTTTTCCAGCCTCGGCTTTCGCGATGTGCCGCTGCGCGACCCGAATTTTGGCGATGTCGGCCAGGTATTCGACCCGTGGGCTTATCTCGGTTATATGGCCGCGCAGACCACAGAAATCGCGCTGCTGACGGCATCCATCATTCTGCCATTGCGCCACCCGATACATATCGCCAAAGCCGCCGCCAGCATAGACCAGTTGTCCAATGGCCGCTTGCTGCTTGGCATAGCTACAGGCGATAGGATGGTGGAGTTCCCAGCCTTTAATGTGGATTTTGAGTCGCGAGGGGCGATGTTTCGCGAAGAGGTCGATTTGCTAAAGATATATTGGTCAGAGTTTTACCCGCAAATAAGTAGCAGCTTTGGCCATCTGCAACATGCCGATGTCATTCCCAAGCCGGTAGCTTCGCATGTGCCCTTGTTAGTTACCGGACATAGTCAGCAGGATCTGGGCTGGATCGCGCGCAATGCCGACGGCTGGATGAGCTACCCGCGTAGCATAGAAGCGCAGGCGCAGGTGGTGCAGCGCTGGCGCGACACTGTTGAAGCGGAATTGCCGGGGCAGTATAAACCGTTTACGCAGTCTTATTTTATTGATCTTGCCGATAACCCGAACGAAGCACCAACGCCTATTCATCTGGGTCACCGACTCGGCAGGAATGCGCTGCTGGTACATCTGCGTGCCAGCAAACGTATCGGCGTGGACCACATGATTTTCAACGTCAAATACGGCAAACGTCCGGCCGGTGAGGTGTTGCAGGAGTTGGCTGAATTTGTTTTACCGGAATTTATATGAAGTTGTTGCGCATGCGCCCCGCCTGCCAACTTATCAAAAAAACGCAGGCGAGGACGCCTGCGCTACAAAAATAGGAGCCGCCATGAAAGCCGTTGCATTAACCAAGTATTTACCTATCAGCGATCCTGAATCGCTGATGGATGTCGAATTGCCCATCCCCGTCACTACCGGTCGCGATCTGCTGGTCAAGATCCACGCCATTGCAGTTAACCCGGTAGATACCAAAGTGCGAAAACCCAAGGACAAGATAGAGACCACACCCAAGGTGCTGGGCTGGGATGCCGCTGGTGAAGTCGTCGAAGCCGGGCCAGATTGCACGCTGTTCAAGACTGGCGACAAAGTGTTTTATGCGGGTGACATCACGCGCTCGGGCTGCAATGCCGAATACCAGCTCATGGATGAGCGTATAGTCGGGCACATGCCGCAGAGCTTGAGTTATGAGCAGGCGGCAGCTTTGCCGCTGACCGCAGTGACAGCTTGGGAATCACTGTTCGACCGCCTGGGCATTGCGCTTGATATAGCGCAGAACCGCAATAAAAACCTGCTTATCATAGGCGGTGCGGGCGGCGTGGGTTCGATTGCCATCCAACTCGCGAACAAACTGGCGGGATTGACCGTGGTAGCCACGGCATCGCGGCCTGAGACCGTACGCTGGGTGCAGGAATTGGGCGCACAGTATGTCATCAATCATAAGCATGACCTAGTGACGCAAATGCGCGAAATCGGCATTCCCCAACCAGATTATATTTTCTGCTGCAACGATACCGATGGCTATTTTTCTGTCATGGCCGAGCTCATCAAGCCGCAAGGCAAGATTTGCTCGATTGTCGAAACCGCACAGCCGGTGGACCTTAATCTGCTCAAGAATAAGAGCGCGACCTTCGCATGGGAGCTGATGTTTACACGTTCCATGTTTCAGACCGCCGACATGACAGAACAGCACCTTATCCTCGACCGCATTGCCAAACTGGTGGATGAGGGTGTGCTGAAGACCACGCTCAATGAAACCCTATCACCCATCAATGCTACCAATCTGCGTAAGGCGCACGCTCAGCTCGAAGCAGGTGGCACCATAGGCAAGATCGTGTTGAAAGGCTGGCATTAAATTATAAATAGTATTTTCACACTATTTTTTACATTATCAGGAGATAAAAATGTCACGTGTCGTCAGATTCCACCAAACCGGTGGGCCAGAAGTATTACAGATAGCAGATGAACAAGTCGCCTCACCAGGCAAGGGTGAGGTGCAGATCAAGGTGCATGCCATCGGACTCAATCGTGCCGAAGTCATGTTTCGCAATGGTCAGTATCTGGAAACACCGCAACTGCCAGCGAGGCTCGGCTATGAGGCGGCAGGCATAATCAATGCGGTGGGCGAGGATGTGACTGATTTCAAGATAGGTGATGCGGTCAGCACGGTTCCGGCGTTTTCGCAGAATCAGTATGGCGTGTATGGTGAGTTGGCGAATGTGCCCGCATTTGCCGTGGTCAAGCATCCACCATCACTTTCTTGGCCGGAAGCTTCCGCCATCTGGATGCAATATATGACTGCCTACGGCGCATTGGTGGAGTTTGCCGATACCAAAGTCGGTGAGTTTGTGCTGATTCCGGCGGCATCCAGTAGCGTGGGTGTGGCAGCTATCGAGATTGCTAATCTGCTGGGTGCCATTCCTGTTGCTTTGACGCGCACCAGCAGCAAGCGCGAGGCTTTGCTCAAGGCCGGTGCCAAGCATGTGATTGCGACGGAAGAACAAGACCTGGTGACCGAAGTGAACCGCATTACCAATAATAAAGGTGCACGCGTGGTGTTCGATCCGGTTGGCGGGCCGACCATCAGCAAACTGGCAGAAGCGACAGCCCAAAGCGGCATTATTTTCCAGTATGGCGCGCTAAGTACAGAGCCGACGCCATTGCCGCTGTTCCCCGTGCTCGCCAAGCAATTAACCATACGCGGGTATACCCTATTTGAAATCAGCACTCATCCTGAACGCATGGCACGCGCCAAAGCCTTCATTGTGCAAGGGCTGACTGAAGGCAAGCTGAAACCGCTGGTGGCCAAAACCTTTCCGCTAGCGCAGATTGTCGAAGCACACCGCTATATGGAATCCAACCAGCAGATCGGCAAAATTGTGGTGACAGTTTAGCGCTATTAGCAACTGCATAGGCGCTTTGCAGTCGGTTGGGCAGTCACGTTTGAGTGCCGAAATGAAGCCTCCACGATGAAAGTATACAAACATAGAATCTGGGGGCGTTAATGGTGGATTTTGTTTAGCAAGCTCACCCTAACCCTTTGGCTCTGTTAGCGTTTCGTATTGATGACCTGCAAACCGATAGCAGAACGGATGTAATCTTCAGGTAGTAGACCCTCTTTTTCCCACTTTAATAGCCTTTTCCATGCTAAATAGTGGGGAAGATTCTTAGTCGCTACGCCTTTTAGGTCTCTATTTATGAATTTTTTCAGTTCCGAGTGATAGCTGTTGACACTCTGAACGTGATATGTGGGGCACTTATCAGGCGATTTATAGCTTGCAACCGCCACCTTAATAGGCACTTTCAGATTTGTGGGAATATTCTCAAACGATGTACTGCCATCGCAGCATACGATAGTTTGATTGGGGTCCAAGTGCCTGGCGAGAGCTTGTTCAACTTCGAAGCGGCTCATAGAGGGCATTACTGCATCCAATGTGAGTGGCGTGCCTCTTGCTCGGCCCACCAATACCGCTTGCCAATGCTTGCGTGAACGACCCCTACCAAGCCCCTTGGTGCTTCCATTTGAGCGTGGCTCATCGAGACCACGCTGCCCCTTGTGAGAAATACGGAAATAGGTCTCATCGACTTCGAGAATTCCTTCAATGACTTCAGGCTGGTGAGCAACAACAGACTGGAGGAAGCGATGTCTCCAGCGAAAGGCTGTAGATAGCGCGATGCCTACAATCCGAGCGGTTTCACGCAAAGGCAAACCCGCCGCCATGCACTTCGCATACGCCTGAAATTTGTCTTTTTTATGAAGTCGAGCAATGGGGCTGTGGCTGATTGGGTTTGTGGTGTGTTTGCAGTCCTTGCAAACATAGCGCTGCATACCCCTGGCAGTGCCATTTTTGACCAAATTCACTGAGCCGCAGGCGGTGCAGGCAGATGGTCGTAGCCCCTGAACAATCTCCTGAACCTTATTTCTCCCACTTATTTGAAGCAACCGTTCCTCTACCTGCTCTCTTTGGCTGGGTGTGAGCGTGCTCAAGGAATCAAGTAAGGCAGCAAAAGCATCTGATTTCATAGATGATTGTGGTAGTTGGATACCAAAACTATACCGCTAATCAACACGAATTGCTAACACAGCTAACCCTTTAGCGGGACGCCTGACGGTGCTCATGCATTCAACTGTTGAAGGTCAGTTAAGGGACGATTAGAGTCGGTTATTCTAACAGCTCATATAATTCTAAAGAGAAAGTCAGCTTAATCCTGTCTACTTTTCAGTTTAAGGATATTAGGAGTATTTGAACTGCTATTTTAACTTTATTCCGGGATTGGGTTTTATGAAGGTCGAAAATGGATTCCGCGATGACTTTCTGACTGTATCAGCAATCTTAATTCTACTTTTTATTTATGAGCATATATGACCCATAGTTGAACTTCATATATATTCAAAACAACTCTTAACATTTATACATTTAAATGTTACAATGTATGCAACTTAAATTAAAGAGGCATATATGAACGTATCGTCATTATTCGAAAAAGTCCAATTAGGCGACTTGTTTTTACCCAATCGGATTGTATTACCGCCATTAACTCGCTGCCGTAGCACTCAGCCAGGAAATGTACCTAATGAATTAATGGCAAGTTACTATAAACAACGCTCTACTGCAGGTTTCATGGTTACAGAAGGTACACAGATTGAGGCGCGTGGTCAAGGTTACGCTTGGACACCAGGTATACATTCTGAGGAGCAAATAGAAGGTTGGAAGAAAGTAACGAACGCTGTACACGAAAGTGGTGGAGTTATTTTTTGCCAACTTTGGCATGTTGGCCGAGTATCACATTGCAAGTTACAACCAAACGGAGATGCACCAGTTGCACCTTCAGCCATTCAGGCGAAGTCTGTAAAGGTGTTCATTGAGACAGGTCTAGGTGAGGGTTCTTTGGTTGAACCAAGCATGCCTCGTGAACTGACAACAGAAGAAGTTAAAGAATTAGTTAACTTATATCGTCAAGCTGCTAAAAACGCAAAGTTGGCTGGATTTGATGGCGTTGAACTTCACTCAGCTAACGGTTATCTGCTAAATCAATTCATATCTGAGCATACGAATCACAGAACTGATGAATATGGTGGCTCGCTACCCAATAGACTACGCTTTTTAAAAGAGGTAACTGAAGCTGTAATCGAAGTGTTTGGGCGCAATCGAGTAGGTGTACGATTCGCTCCACTGTTTGCTACCACTACAGAAGACCGAGTTTACCTTGGCCTAGTAGAAAGCAATCCTCATGAAACCTACATTTGTGCTGCTAAAATGTTGAATGACCTTGGGATCGCTTATTTATCAATCGCAGAGGCGGATTGGGACAACAGCCCAGACTTGCCTGAAACATTTAGAAGTGAATTACGTAAAACATTTGAGCGTGCGATAATCTATGCGGGTCGTTATAGCGTACAAAAGGCACTAACAGTAAATTCAAAAGGCTACGGTGATTTATATGCATTTGGTAGAGCATTCATCGCAAACCCAGACTTACCGTATCGAATTCAAAAAGGATTATCGTTGAATCAGGTCCAAAATGATACCCTTTTCGGTGGTGGCGAAGCAGGGTACATTGATTATCCATTCAGCACACAATTATCAACTTAAATGGTGGGCTTTCCCACTGGCAATAAGGTGAGAGTAAGATGGATTTAAATGAAGCATTAAAAATGCTAGCTAACCCGACAAGACGTACAATATTGGTTTGGTTAGCTAATCCTAATGAGGCGTTTAAGGACTACACACAACTTTACCCATACGAGATGTATGGGGTGTGTGCAAGCTTGATTCAGGACAAGGTAGGGCTATCGCAACCTGCCACATCATTATGTTTGAAAGCGTTGCAAGATGCGAACTTGGTCGAATCAACTAAGGTTGGTAAATGGACATACTACAAACGTAACTCGACGGTGGTAGAGCAAGTTTTAGCTACCTTACGTGAAGTATTAAGTGAATAGTGAGGTTGTTATGTCTAGCGGAACTCTAATCAATCAAATAGACCAGATTAGCTCGAATTGGAATGACTGCTATGGGCCGGAAGCAGTCAAAAATTGAATGTAAAATGTAAAGTTACTAACTTTACAAATAATTTTGCAAACTCTATTTTTATATCAAATGGTAGTTAATATTTAGGGTGCAACTTTACTAAATTTAATTAATTTAAATTTTTAACTAATTAAAACAAGTGGTTACTGCTATTTAATTGGCGTTTATAAGAACTACCGTTTTGATTGGGATAAAAGCATTATTGCCGCAACCCTGAGAGCCTGTGTGCCTGTGATGGCCACAGGCTTTTTTTATCGACCTGCTTGTCCTTCCCGAAAAGCGTCAGTATGCTGATCGCAATGAGCAGTCGTGCAAGGGGTTGTATGAAGTATCAGTTTGGTTTGCTGGGTATTTTTTTGGCAGCTTTCGCGACTATGTCGCGCGCTGAAACCCAATTGCCTCCGGGGCACCCGTTGGTGGGCTTGTGGCGAATCAATCTGCCTGAACAAGCCTGTTCCGAAATTTATGACATTCGTACCGATGGAACCACTCAAATTCTCAGCGGTGGCCAGGTGGTACAAACTCGGTACGACATTAGCTTGCGGCCTGATTCACAGGGGTTTTACAAGTGGGTCGACACAGTGGTGCAGGTGAATGACCAACCTGATTGCATGGGTCACAAAGTGCCCAATGGCAATGTGGCCACCAACTACATCGTGATGCACGCAACAGGCTCAAAATTCATGATGTGTCAAAAGGTCGAGCTTGAAACCTGTTTTGGACCTTTTTTGAAAGAGGCTGGTATTTAATCGCAGTGCGCGGGGTGTCTGCTTGGTGCACAATCAAGTGCATTGACTGTTTTTACCCAGGAAACTCCCATGCCCCATATCACCTTGCTGGCTCAGCAAACCAAAGCAGTTCAGGTTCGCAATATTTTTTGCATTGGTCGAAATTACGCTGCGCACATTGCCGAGCTGGGCAATCGACCCGAGGAAGATCCTGTGGTGTTTATCAAGCCCACATCAGCCTTGCACCCGCCGGGAACACCGATTGTGTTGCCTGCACACTCAAGTGATGTGCATTACGAGGCCGAACTGGTTTTACTAGTGGGGCAGGGTGGAAAAAACATTGCTGAAGACAAAGCATTGAAACACATCGCCGGTTATGGCCTTGGCCTTGATCTGACCGCACGCGACTTGCAAACCAAAGCCAAGCAGGGTGGCTTGCCCTGGGCGGTGGCCAAGGGTTTTGACTGTTCGGCCACAGTGACACAGTTTGTGCCCGCTGAACACATTGAGCACCCACACAATATTGAGTTTCAAATGCATTTGAACGGACAAATTCGGCAGCACGGCGATGTCCGAAAAATGCTGTTTCCCATTCCGTTTATCGTGCGTTATTTGAGTCAGCTGTTTACCTTGCAGGAGGGTGATCTGGTTTTCACAGGAACTCCCGAGGGCGTAGGGCCTCTAAAAGGCGGCGATCAAGTGCGTTTGATTCTTCCCGGCCTGATCGATACTGAATTCAAAGTGAGTTGATTCAATGAAAAAATTTCGAATGAAACATGGCCTTGCGGTATTGCTGTTGGCCTCTTCCAGCCTGATGGCAGCTTGCAGCGAAAAACCGGCAGAGGCTGTTCAGCAGGGCGATAACTTTGTCGAGGTCTGGAAAACGCCCACCTGTGGTTGTTGCTCGGAATGGGTCGAGCACCTGGAGTCGAACGGCTTCACAGTGAAGGTGAACGATGTTCAGAATACCGATTCATTCCGCGCCGCTTTGGGAATGCCTCAGCAATATGGCAGTTGTCACAGTGCCAAGGTGGCTGGCTATGCAGTTGAAGGACACGTGCCCGCTGAAGACATCAAGAAATTGATTGCGGAGAAACCAGATGCGGTGGGCTTGTCTGTGCCTGCCATGCCCATGGGTTCCCCGGGCATGGAGCACCCTGACTTTCCCCACAAGCGTGCTGAATACGATGTGTTGCTGATCGGGTCTAATGGTCAGGTAAACTCATTCACCAAATACGAAGCCATTCAATAATTTATTGACTGAAGCAGGTCTTCAGCAATGTATACATGACATCTCTGCCACTGATCAGTCTTATTCTTTTGCCTTTCGCTGCAAGTTTGATTGCCGCAATTTTGCCTGCGAATGCCCGAAATGCGGAATCTACGCTGGCTGGCGCGGTGGCCCTGTTGTGTGCACTGCAGGTTGCAAGTCTGTACCCGGAGGTGGCCACTGGCGAGGTATTGCGCGAGGAATACTCCTGGATACCTTCTCTGGGGCTCAGCTTTGTGGTGCGAATGGATGGTTTTGCGTGGATGTTTTCCATGCTGGTGCTTGGGATCGGGGCCCTGGTCGTGCTTTACGCACGCTACTACATGTCCCCTTCCGATCCTGTTCCCCGGTTTTTTTCATTCCTCCTGGCTTTCATGGGGGCCATGAGTGGTGTGGTGTTGTCAGGGAATCTGATTCAACTGGCTGTGTTTTGGGAATTGACCAGTCTGTTTTCTTTTCTGTTGATCGGTTACTGGTACCACCGCAAAGATGCACGGCGTGGTGCCCGCATGGCGCTTACCGTGACCGGGGCAGGTGGGTTGTGTCTGTTCGCAGGCTTGTTGATCCTGGGGCACATCGCGGGCAGTTACGATCTTGATGTGGTTTTGGCCGCCAAAGACGCAGTACAGGCGCACCCACTTTATACGCCCATGCTGGTTTTGGTGTTGCTTGGTGCTTTCACCAAAAGTGCACAGTTTCCTTTCCATTTTTGGTTGCCCCATGCCATGGCCGCACCCACACCCGTGTCGGCTTACCTGCATTCCGCCACCATGGTGAAGGCGGGGGTTTTCCTTCTGGCGCGTTTCTGGCCTGTGTTGGCTGGTACGGATGAATGGTTTTGGATGGTGACTTGTGCTGGCCTGGCCACGCTGTTGATCGGTGGCTTCGCAGCCATTTTCCAGACGGACTTGAAGGGGCTGCTTGCCTATTCCACGATTTCCCACCTTGGGTTGATCATGACCCTGTTGGGTATGAACAGTCGCCTTGCCGCGGTGGCGGCTGTGTTTCACATCATTAACCACGCCACGTTCAAGGCTTCATTGTTCATGGCGGTGGGAATTATTGACCACGAAACGGGTACGCGAGACATTCGACGATTGAGCGGTCTGCGGCATGCCATGCCAATCACGGCGACCCTGACCATGGTGGCTGCTGCTGCCATGGCGGGTGTTCCGTTGTTGAACGGATTCATTTCCAAGGAAATGTTTTTCACAGAGGCAGTTTTCGTGAGTACAGTGCCTTGGTTTTCAACGGCGCTGCCCTTCATTGCGACCCTGGCCGGGGTTTTCAGCGTGGTGTATTCATTGCGCTTTACTGTGGACGTGTTTTTTGGGCCAAACCAATGTAGCGCTTTGCCCAAGCCCGCGCATGAACCTCCGCACTGGATGCGTGTGCCTGTGGAGTTGCTGGTGCTGATCTGCCTGGCTGTAGGTGTGTTGCCACAGCTGGTTATTCAGGCTGTTCTGGTCACGGCAGCTACGCCAGTGGTTGCAGGCAATCTCCCGCAATTCGATTTGGCGCTTTGGCATGGTTTCAACTTGCCCTTGGTCATGAGCTTTGTGGCCTTGTTTGGTGGCATCGGGTTGTATTGGTGGATGCGTCGTGGAATGAATGTCAGTGGCGTAAAGGCTGCGCCAGTGATTGGAATTTTCAGCGGAAAAAAGCTGTTCAGAAGTGTGCTGGCCCTGTTTGTGGTTGGTGCGCGTGCAGGTATGCGATTTGTCAGCACGCGGCGCCTACAGCCTCAATTGTTGCTGGTGATGCTGGTGACTGTTTTGGCGGCCGCTTCTCCCCTCTACGGACTACCACTTGCCGACTGGCTTGATGCGTCAACCCGGGAAAAGCTACCTTTTTCACCCATGTTTGCTTTGTTGTGGGTGGTAGGTTGTTTTGCAGCGGTCGCTTCTGTTTGGCAGGCCAAGTATCACCGACTGACTTCGTTGGTCCTGATGAGTGTGGCGGGTTTAACAACCGTGATCACCTTCGCATGGTTCTCGGCCCCAGACCTTGCATTGACCCAGCTTTCGGTTGAGGCAGTGACCACAGTGTTGATTCTTCTGGGGCTGCGTTGGCTACCCAATCGCCGAGAGGAAATCAAGGGACAAGAACCATTCTTCGTGAAGGCCAAAGCGAAAGCCCGACGCTCCAGAGACCTGATTTTAGCTTCGACTGCCGGTCTTGGATTGGCGCTGTTGTCTTATGCTGCGATGAGTCGGAGTTTCCCCCAGAGTATTTCACCGTTCTTTCTTGAGAGGGCTCTCCCGGAGGGGGGCGGTACGAATGTGGTGAACGTGATGTTGGTGGATTTTCGCGGCTTTGACACCTTGGCTGAAATTACAGTGTTGGGCGTGGTCGCATTGACCGTGTATGCCTTGCTTCGCCGTTTCCGGCCTGCGGCAGAAAGCATTGATATTCCGCTTCAGCAGCGCGCAATTCCAGTGGACATCGCCACGGATCTGATTTCAAGCGATCAAGACATCGACACCGCGAAGGGATACCTTCTGGTGCCCGCGGTGCTGGTACGGGCCGTGTTGCCGATTGCTGCGGTAATTGCTGTGTACCTGTTCATGCGCGGTCACAATGAGCCCGGTGGTGGTTTTGTGGCCGGGTTGGTGTTGTCCACGGCGTTTATTCTTCAATACATTGTTTCGGGCACGCGTTGGGTAGAAACCCACATGCCCTTGCGTCCACCGATCTGGATTGCCAGTGGTTTGTTGATCGCGACGGCGACCGGGGCGGGCGCCTTGTTGCTGGGCTATCCCTTCCTGACTACACACACTGCGCATTTGTATTTACCTTGGATTGGCGAGCTTCATGTGGCCAGTGCCTTGTTCTTTGACATCGGTGTTTTCACATTGGTGGTTGGGTCCACTTTGCTGATTTTGACGGCCTTGGGGCATCAATCATTGCGGGGGCACCGCCGCGCCGTTGTTCATGAAGACCACAAAGGAGAGGGTTGATGGAACTGGTGCTTTCGATCGCAATTGGCGTTTTGACAGCTTGTGGCGTTTGGTTGGTGCTGCGTCCGCGCACCTACCAGGTCATTATCGGGTTCTGCCTGTTGGGCTATGGCGTCAATCTGTTTATTTTCAGCATGGGGCGCCTGGCCGTGGACAGCGAGCCTATTCTGGTTCCGGAACTGGCTGCCAATTTAATGAACTACACCGATCCCATGCCCCAAGCTTTGGTGCTGACGGCAATTGTGATTGGCTTTGCCATGACTGCACTCTTTCTGGTGGTGTTGTTGGCTCAACGAGGCTTTTTTGGCAACGACCATGTGGACGGCAAAGGGGATGCTGAATGATGTGGCTTGTTGAGGGTTTGATGCCTCATTTGATCATTGCCCCCATTCTGTTTCCGCTCATCATGGCCTGCCTCATGTTGCTGGCTGGCGAGCGTCGCTACCGCTTAAAGATTTCCCTTGGCCTCTTTGCAGGATTGGTGAACCTGGCAATTGCCTTGTCATTGCTGATTTGGGTCAAAGAATCCCCGGTGGTTGGGTCAATCGGTGTTTATTTGCCAGGCAATTGGGACATACCTTTTGGGATAGTGCTGGTCCTTGATCAATTGTCGGCGCTCATGTTGGTGTTGGCCGCATTGGTGGGTTTTGCGGCTTATGTGTTTTCAATGGCGAGGTGGCACAAGGCGGGTTCACACTTTCACCCCTTGTTTCTGGTTCAGCTGATGGGCATTAACGGGGCCTTCCTGACTGGGGACCTGTTTAATCTGTTCGTGTTTTTTGAAGTGATGCTGGCAGCATCGTATGGTCTGCTTTTGCACGGTTCAGGCCGTTTGCGCGTGCGCTCGGGCCTGCACTACATCGCGATTAACCTGACTGCTTCATCGTTGTTTCTGGTGGGTGCTGCCATGATTTATGGCATTACAGGAACTTTGAATATGGCTGATCTTGCCGCCAGGATTCCTCAGATCGCTGATGCCGATCGCGCGCTTTTCCACTCAGGTTGCGCCGTGTTGGGCATCGCTTTTTTAGCCAAGGCAGCAATGTGGCCACTGAACTTTTGGTTGGTGCCCGCTTATTCGTCGGCCAGTGCGCCTGCCGCAGCGGTGTTTGCCCTGCTGACGAAGGTGGGGGTGTACGTGTTGTTGCGCTTGAGCACCTTGCTGTTTTCAGACCAGGCTCAAGGCTCGGCAGGTTTTGGTAGCGACTGGTTGGTGTGGGGCGGGTTGTTGACCATGGCCTGTGGTTCATTGGGTGTGCTCACAGCGACCAGCCCAGCCAGGGCGGCCGCGTTCTCGATCACTGTTTCATCGGGGATTTTGATCTGTGTAGTGGGTTTCGGGGTTCCAGAGGTCACAGCCAGTGCGCTGTATTACCTGTTGGGCTCCACGTTTGCCGTTTCAGCATTGTTCCTGCTGACTGAACTGATGGATAGGGTTCGGGACATGGAAGCTGCGCAGCGCCGGCAAGACGAGGAGGAAGACGTCAATTTGCCGTTTGGTTATGCCGAGTCCAGATTCAGGGCCGATTCCATGGCGCATGCCAATCTGGATGACAACGAAGAGTTTTTGATTGGCAAGCCGACACCGGGATCAATCGCATTGCTGGGTTTGACTTACATCGTTTGCACGCTGCTGGTTGCCGGTTTGCCGCCACTATCCGGTTTTCTGGGCAAGTTTGCCGTGGTGTCTGCCATGTTGCCGATTGCAGACACTGATTTCACAACCACACCCGGCATGTGGGCATTGATGGTGTTGCTGTTCGTGTCAGGTTTGTTTGCTTTGGTTGCCCTGACCAGGATAGGTATACGCTTTTTCTGGATGACCAGTGGCAGGCCAGCGCCGCTGTTGCGCTCGATCGAATATTTGCCGATTGCACTGCTGATTGTATTTTCTGTGTTGTTGACTGTGCGCGCGGAAGTGGTCATGAAGTTTGCCAAGCAAGCTTCTGAGACATTGCATTCGCCTCAGCGATACATGGATGCGGTGTTGTCAGCCAAGCCGACATGGGCGCCTACGAATGCCTATCGTCTTGAAAAGGAGACGCCATGATTCGCAGGTTGTTCCCCGATCCACTCATGACTTTGGGGTTAATTGCCCTTTGGCTTGTTTTGAATCGATCCTACGGATTTGGTCACCTGCTTTTTGCAGTGATTCTAGGCGTAGGTATCCCTTTGCTGGTGAAGCCCTTGAGGCCGGCGCCCGTGTTTTTCAAGAAACCACTGTTGGCGTTTGCTTTGTTCTGGCGTGTGGGGTTTGATGTTGTGGTTTGGAACTGGCGTGTGCTGCTGGGTACGCTGGCGGTTGGAGACAGGGTACCAAAAGGTGGTTTTGTGGTGGTGCCACTTGAATTAAGAGATCCAAACGGTTTGGCTGTGCTGGCCGCCATTTTGTGTGTGATCCCGGGAACTGTATGGTCTGAGCTTGCGTTGGACCGCAGCCAGCTGCTTGTGCACGTGTTCGACATGAAAAATGCCGAGGAAGAAATTGAAACCATCAAAACAAGATACGAGAAACCCCTGATGGAGATTTTTCAATGAGCACGTTCCTGTTTGCGGCCATCGTCATTACCTTGAGCTGCTATGCCGTTGCCATGGGCCTTACCCTGTACCGCATGCTGAAGGGGCCACGTGCTCAAGACCGTGTGTTGGCAATGGACTTGATGTACACCATCGGCATGTTGATGCTCATGGTGCTGGCTATTCGTTACCAGAGCGAAATGTATTTTGAAGCCGCTTTGCTGATTGCGTTGTTCGGTTTTGTGAGCTCGGCAGCCATGGCGAAGTTCCTGCTACGGGGGGAGGTAATCGAATGATGGCAGCCGCACCCTTCTGGGTTGAAGTTCTTGTTGGGGTTTTGTTGATTGTTTCCGGGGTGTTTACTTTGTCTTCGGCGGTGGGCATTGTTCGTTTCAATAGCTTCTTTCAGCGCATGCACCCGACCGCACTGGCCTACAGTTTCTCTGCCTGGATTGTCACCTTGGCCAGTATTGTTTACTTTTCGGCGGTTGAAACTTCCGTGACAGTTCACCCGTGGTTGATCATCGTTTTCTTATCGATCACCGTACCGGTGACCACAATTTTTCTGGCCAGAACTAATTTGTTCCGAAACAGGATTTCGAAAGAACCCGAAACTGAGGTACCGCCGCCGCTGAGTGAAGTGGCGTCCCCGATGCCCAAGAAAAAGCCGGCTCACCTGGATTAATTGCTCGCGCCCAGCGAGTCTTGTCGAATCTCGCTGGGGCTTTTGCCGAACCAGCGCTTGCAGGCCCGGCTGAAGGCTGAGGCATCCGAGAATCCCAGGTCGAGTGCAATTGCGGTGAGTGAATCCTGACTTTGCTTGAGGCGACGCGTGGCCTCGCTTTGCCTGATTTCGTCAACAATACTGGCAAGGTTAGTGCCTTCGTCGGCCAGCTTGCGCTGCAAGTTGCGGCTGCTCATGTGCATGAATGCAGCAGCTTGCTCAATGCTGGGTGCGCCTTTGTCCAGTTGACCCAGTGCCCACTGGCGAATGGCTTTGCTGGCGCTGTGGGCGGGTTTCAAGCGTTCAATTGCCGCCTGGCTGGCCTGGTCAAGGTGTTCCGCAATCAAGGGGTTTGCGCCTTTCAGGCGGGCTTGCACGGTGGGCAATGCATACACGATACGCATGGTGGCGCAGCCAAATTTCAGCGGTGCGGCAAAGCTTTTCTCAAAAAATTCCAGATTGCAGGCTTGTGGTGTGGGGCGGCTTAATTCAACCCGCAATGGCACCAAGCCAGATTCTCCCAAGCCTTTGCCGGCATTGGCCAGCAAACAGAGAAAACCATCGGTGGATTGGTGAGCGGGTTGCGCACCCTCTCGCAGTTTAAGTTCGACGATGAATTCTGACTCGGTACTTTGAAGCTCGATTGTGCTGGCGTCGGTGACCAAATCAGCAAACCTTCGCATACGGCCAAAAGCCTGCTCCAGAGTCTCGCTGGCCATGACGCTAAGTCCCACCGCGTGAAAGGTTGCGGGTGTGATGTGCCGAATGGCTTTGATGCCCAAAGTTTCATCGCCAGTGGCAGCCACTGCTTTTTGCCACAGCAGGGTTGTTTGGGGTACGGGGTAGCGCGCTTCCGGAGACTCCAGCAAGGCAAAGTCCAGCCCTGCTTCCTCAAACAAAGGTGCTGGCTCACAGCCTTGTTGTTCCAGTTCGCGCGCCAATCCGCGCATCCAGCTGGCCAGCGCGGTGGGTGTATTTGGGTTCGAATTGGACGCTTTGTTGTTCATTGCTTCTTGATTTTGGCGCCGAAGGTCATGGGCTTGTCGTTTCGGAACAAGCTTTACTAGTTAAACCCAAGCATACTTCAATCACCAAAAGCCAAAACATAAAGAGGCAAGAGTATGTCAAGTTTGAGTGAAAAACTGATGGGTCAGGCGGCAAAAGCCGATGGTGGCTCTCGCATCAAGCAAAACAGCATCAATGCGCAAGATCAAAAACGAATTGCTGCCATTAAAACTGCTGTGCTGGCCGAAGGTGATCGCATTCGCGCCAAATACCCGATTTTGAAGCATCAAGACCTGATCGGCATGGCCATTCTGCTGTTTTCCATGGCAGGCGCAGTACTGACCGGTTGGGCTTACGTGGAAGGTGTGCTGGCCTGGTATGTAACCATCCCGGTGATCGCCATTTTCCTGAGCTTCACGCATGAACTGGAACATGACCTGATCCATTACATGTACTTCCGTAAAAACAAGTTCATGCACAACCTGATGATGGCCCTGGTGTGGATTTGCCGCCCCAGCACCATCAATCCCTGGGCGCGTCGCCACTTGCATTTGCATCACCACAAGCATTCCGGCACCGAAACAGACCTGGAAGAGCGCGCCATTACCAATGGCGAGCGGTTTACTCCACTGCGCTTGCTGATGATGTTTGATCTGGAATTGAGCGTGGTGTTGCGTGTGTTCAGGATTCCAAAGAATCGTCGTCTTAAAATGTTGATGATGGGCGCTGCCGGTAACTTCCCATTGGCTTCAGCGTTCTACATTGGCTGGCATGCTTATGTGGCGTACTGGGCAATCGAGGCGGCTGCATGGGCTGTGGGTTACAGCGTGCCATGGCCCGCCTTTGTGACCCCCGAACTGGTTGCAACTGCCAATACCGTCGCTGTGCTGATTTTCGCACCCAACTTGTTGCGTTCGTTCAGCATCAACTTCATCAGCTCGAACATGCACTACTTTGGCGACATCGAAGACGGCAACTTCGTGCAGCAGTGTCAGGTGCTGAACAGCAAGTGGTTCATCATTCCGCACCTGTTCTGTTTCAACTTTGGCTCAACCCACGGCATTCATCACTTCGTAGTTCGTGATCCGTTCTACATTCGCCAGATGACCGCCAAGAAGGCACACGAAGTGATGCGTGAAAACGGCGTTCGATTCAATGATCTGGGCACTTTCAAGCGTGCCAACCGCTGGTCAGCCAGCGAGCAAGGTCAACAAGAGGCAGGATACCAGGCCGCTTAAGAGTCTGTTGATCCAAAACCGCTCTTTGCTAGAGAGAGGGCGGCGTAGTTCTAGTGTCATTGGCTGAATTCTGAATGGGGCAGCCTACTCCGTCGACACGAAGGGCGCTTTTCGAGAGGAAAGCGCTCTTTTTTTGTCTTTGAAATTCATGATGTTGGAGTTCTTCAGCCTTCCATCTTATAATGGGGAGTTTTTCGTTTGTATTTGCAGGTGTAGCGGAAATGCCAATTTATGCGTATCGCTGTGAAGCGTGTGGCTTCGAAAAAGACGTGTTGCAAAAACTGAGCGATGCTCCTTTGACCCAGTGTCCAAGTTGTGGGCAGGCCAGTTTTGCAAAGCAGGTGACTGCGGCGGGCTTTCAATTGAAAGGCTCGGGTTGGTATGTCACTGATTTCCGGGGCGGTGGCGGTGCATCGTCGGCCGCTGGTGCGACCACTTCGGAAAAACCGGCAGTAGGTGCTGCAACCGCAGCGCCAAGTGCAAGCCCACCTTCAGCCACGGCGCCGAGTACCGATGCCAGCTAAGTCCACAGCCAAGTCGTCGGCCAAGTTGCCTGAACGGGTTTTGAACTCGGACATCATCAAGAAATACCTGCTGACAGGTTTGTTGATCTGGGTGCCCTTGGGCATCACCTTGTGGGTGTTGGCTTTGGTAGTGGGTTTGATGGATCAAACCCTAATGCTGCTGCCCGATGCGCTGCACCCCCGTGTATGGCTGGGAGTTCATATTCCCGGGCTGGGTGTTATTTTGACCCTGGCAGTGTTGTTGGGCACGGGTGTGCTGGCGGCCAATTACTTCGGGGCCTGGTTATTCAAGGCAGGTGACTGGGTGTTGTCGCGCATCCCTTTGTTCAAAATTGTGTACAACAGCGTGAAGCAGGTGTCCGATACGCTGTTAAGCTCATCCGGAAAAGCGTTTACTCGCTCGGTGCTGGTGCCTTATCCACATCCCGGGGTGTGGGCTTTGGGTTTTGTGACCGGGACACCGCCCCCCAGCCTGCTGGAAAACCTGAATGATCAGGGGCCGCTGGTGTCGGTTTATGTGCCTACCTCGCCTAGCCCGGCTTCGGGATACGTGATTATGGTTCCCGAAAAATTATTGCGTCCGTCCGGTTTGTCTGTGGACGAGGCCTTGAAGTACATTGTGTCCTTGGGGGTGGTAACGCCCTCTGATGACGTGTTGGATCAACCCATTAAACAAGACTTACATTCATGAAAATGCGTACTGACTATTGTGGCAATGTGTCACAGGCCTACCTGGGCCAAACCATTGCCCTGTGTGGCTGGGTACAACGTCGCCGTGACCACGGTGGTGTTATTTTTATCGACCTTCGCGACCGCGAGGGTTTGGTGCAGGTGGTGTGCGACCCCGACCTGGCCGATGTATTTGCCACTGCCGAAACATTGCGCAATGAGTTTTGCGTGCGTGTAGAGGGCCTGGTGCGGGCTCGCCCCGAAGGCACCGAAAACAGCAATCTGAAAAGCGGTGCTGTAGAAGTGTTGTGCAAGGGCCTTGAAATTCTGAACGCCTCGGTTACACCTCCGTTCCAGCTGGACGACGAAAATTTGTCTGAAACCACACGCTTGACTCACCGTGTGCTCGATTTGCGTCGCCCGCAAATGCAGAAAAACCTGATGTTGCGTTACAAAGTGGCCATGGCCATTCGTAACCACCTGGACGCACAGGGTTTTGTGGACATTGAAACCCCCATGCTGACCAAGAGCACACCTGAAGGTGCGCGCGATTACCTGGTGCCCTCTCGTGTACATGCCGGCGAGTTTTTTGCCTTGCCGCAGTCGCCTCAACTGTTCAAGCAAATGCTGATGGTGGCCGGTTACGACCGTTATTACCAAATCACCAAGTGTTTCCGCGACGAAGACTTGCGCGCCGATCGTCAGCCTGAATTCACCCAGGTGGACATTGAAACCTCGTTCCTCGGTGAGCAGGAAATTCGTGACCTGTTCGAGGACATGATCCGCAAGGTGTTCAAGCAAACCATGGATGTGGAATTGCAGAACCCCTTCCCTGTAATGCCTTACAGCGAGGCCATGGCGCGTTTTGGTTCAGACAAACCCGACCTGCGCGTGAAAATGGAATTCACCGAACTGACCGACATCATGAAAGATGTGGATTTCAAGGTGTTCTCTGGCCCAGCCAATATGGACAATGGCCGTGTGGTGGCACTGCGTGTGCCCGGCGGTGCTGAAATTCCGCGTTCGGAAATTGACAACTACACCAAGTTTGTCGGCATTTATGGTGCCAAAGGCCTGGCCTGGATCAAGGTCAACGAGCTGGCCAAGGGCCGTGACGGTTTGCAGTCACCCATCGTGAAAAACATTCACGACACCGCCCTGAATGAACTGCTCAAGCGCAGCGGTGCAGCCGATGGCGACATTTTGTTCTTCGGTGCCGACAAGGCCAAAGTGGTGAACGACGCCATGGGCGCGTTGCGCTTGAAGATTGGTCACAGCGAATTTGGCCAGAAAGCCGGTTTGGTGCAAGGCAAGTGGGAACCCCTGTGGGTGATCGACTTCCCGATGTTTGAACTGGACGAGGAAGCCGGTCGCTGGGTGGCCTGCCACCATCCCTTTACCAGCCCCAAAGACGGCCACGAAGACTACCTGACCACCGACCCCGGCAAGTGCATTGCCAAGGCCTACGACATGGTGCTCAACGGTTGGGAACTGGGTGGTGGTTCGGTGCGTATTCACAAGGAAAAAGTACAAAGCAAGGTGTTCCGTGCCTTGAATATTTCCGAAGAAGAAGCGGCTGCCAAGTTTGGTTTCTTGCTGGATGCCTTGCAGTATGGCGCGCCACCCCACGGTGGTTTGGCCTTTGGTTTGGATCGCATTGTGACCATGATGAGTGGTGCAGAGAGTATTCGTGATGTGATTGCTTTCCCGAAAACACAGCGTGCGCAGTGCTTGTTGACCCAAGCGCCAAGCCCTGTGGACGAAAAGCAGTTGCGTGAACTGCATATTCGTTTGCGTCAGACCGAACCCAAAAACGTCGCTTGACCACCCAGGGCAGCGCAGTTTTGAGCGGTCATAAAATCCCCGTATCGGTGCTGGTCGTGATGGTCAGCCCGGCCGGGGATTTTTTATTGATTGAACGGGCAGACAAAGCCGGTTATTGGCAATCGGTGACTGGAAGCCTTGATTTTCCGGATGAATTGCCATTGCATGCGGCGGTGCGTGAGCTGGCGGAGGAAACCGGTTTCGCGGCTTCGCCCGTACAGGCCCCTACCGTGATGGAGGCTAGCCTTAGCGATTTGCTGCAAACGGGCGTGCTGCGACCTTGGCCACACAGCTTGCAGTACGAAATTTTTGAGCATTGGCGTCATCGTTACCCGCCGGGTGTAACCCACAACACCGAGCATTGGTTTGTGGCGTGTGTGCCCGCCGATTTTATGCCCCAACTGGCTGCCGATGAACATGTCGGGTATGCCTGGTTGAGTGCGAAAGAGGCTGCAGACCGGTGTTTTTCACCCAACAATGCACAAGCCATTCTTGAATTGAGTGCAAGGCTTCAGGCCCCGTCGGCTTGAAAATACAAAGGGGCCGCAAAGGGCCCCTTTTTTCATATACGGTATATAGCTGCTGCTGGAAACGGTTTTAAACTGCTTTAGAAAGTTCAATATTTACAATTTGAGTATAGGGGTAACCCTAATTGGGGGGCAATACCCAGTGTTTGTGACATGACTTGAATTGACTTGGTAAATTACCGAACTATTTTCTAGGTATTGCATGTAATGCGACTTCGAATTGCGACCTACAACATTCACAAGGGGGTGATGGGCCTGCGCAAGCCCGCCCTTACTATTCATGCCCTGCGCGAACAAATCCACGCCATGAATGCGGACCTGGTATTTTTACAGGAGGTGCAGGGTCGGCACGACCGCCATGCCGGCAAGTTTGAACACTGGCCAGAAGGTGGGCAACACGAGTTTTTGGCCCAGTCTCCCTCTGCGATTGACGACCTGTTGGGCCATGCCAGCCAACAGTACTTTACAGCCTACGGCATGAATGCGGTGTACTCACACGGGCACCATGGCAATGCTTTGTTGTCACGCTATGAAATTGAATGGATGCTGAATCAGGATGTTTCAGACCATCGGCTTGAACAACGGGGTTTATTGCATTGCTGCGTGAAAACGCCTGCGGGTCCCATTCATGCCATGGTGGCGCATTTTGGTTTGCTCTACCGCAGCCGTGTGCGGCAGGCCAGCAAACTGATTGAGCATGTGGGTACGCATGTACCTGCCGGCATGCCCTTGGTGGTTGCGGGCGATTTCAACGACTGGCAGCGCCGCTTGGGGCCAATTTTGCAGCAAGGCTTGAAGGCTGAGGAAGTCATGCCCCTGGACAAGAAAAATCGCCTGGCCCGTGTGGGTAGCTTTCCAAGCAGGTTTCCAGTGCTGGGGCTAGACCGCGTATTTGCACGTGGTTTTAAGGTTCATGAGGCCACGGTGCTTCATGGGCCTGCTTGGGCCAAGCTGTCCGACCATGCGCCATTCGTGGTCGACCTGGAGTGTGCATGGTGTTGAACCTGTTGCCAGCGGCTGCACCTGAGCGGGAGGGCAATGCAGTTGAGTTGCTGGTGGGTGGGGAGCAGCTGTTTCCCCGCGCAATGGGCGCCATTGAGAAAGCGCGGCAGGCCGTGCGCATCGAAACCTATATTTTTGCAAATGACTCCATTGGCGAGGCTTTCTGTGAGGCCATGTGTCGAGCTGCGGCACGCGGTGTCGAAGTTCGTTTGGTGCTGGATGGTTTCGGTGGCCAGGAGGGCGTACGCACATGGGTGCCCACTTTGCAGCAGCATGGCGTGCATGTGCGGGTGTTTCGGCCTGAGGGCGTGTTGTTCAAGCTGAACCCGAAACGGCTTCGCCGCATGCACCGGAAAATAATTGCGGTTGACAACGAAATTGCCTTTGTGGGCGGCATTAACCTGATTGATGACCTTAACCATGAAGGTGAACGCGATGAGCTGCTGAAAGCCACAGAGCGGGCACAACAAAAACGGGAGCCTATTTGGGGTGCTTCAGGTGGCATGCGTGAACAGGCCATGGTGGTGAACACCGATTTGTTGGATCAAAAAACATTGGGGCCACGCTACGACTTTGCCGTGCAGTTGCAAGGCCCGGTGGTGCAGGATGTGTGGCACAACATGGAGTGGTTGTGGTTACAAATTGGCCCCGGTGGTCGGGTGACCGACACTTTCAGTTCGGGTTGGTGGAAGGAAAGGGTTGAACAGTTGCAAGACGCCATGGTTCGCCAGCGTTCAACACCCAAACCAAAACCGGTGGGCAAGGTGAAAGCCCAACTGGCGGTGCGTGACAACTTCCGTTTGCGCAGGCGTATTGAGCGCGCTTATCTGCAGGCCATTGGCAACGCGCAACGTTCGATCATTCTGAGCAATGCTTATTTTTTGCCGGGCCGTAAAATACGCAAAGCCTTGTTGGCAGCGCGTGGTCGCGGTGTGCATGTTCAGTTGTTGTTGCAAGGGCGAGTGGAGTATCGCTTTCAGCATTACGCCACCCAAAGTCTGTATTCCAGTTTGTTGGCGTCTGGTGTCGATATTTACGAATACTTGCCCGGGTTTTTGCATGCCAAAGTGGCGGTGGTGGATTCAAACTGGGCCACTGTGGGTTCGTCCAACCTGGATCCTCTGAGTTGTCTGTTTGCCCGTGAAGCGAATGTGATTGTTTATAACCGCGAGTTCGCAGTTGCGCTTCGGGAAGAACTATTAAAATCCATTCAGAAAGACAGCCGCGAAATTCAGGCCCATGAACACGCACAGCGACCTTTGAAAGAAAGGGTATTCAGTTGGCTGTGTTATAAATTAATGCTGTTGGCTGTTTTTGTGGGTGGTTTTGGCAGCCGGTATTAGTGCCTGTTTTTGAAGGTTGTGCAGCATGGATTTGGTGGTGAGTCGCCCCGAAGGTTTGTATTGCCCACAGGGCGATTTTTACATTGACCCGTGGCGCAAGGTAGACCGCGCAATTATTACCCATGCGCATGCCGACCACGCCCGTGTTGGCCACAATCATTACCTGTGTGCAGCGCCCGGCGAGGGCGTGTTGCGCACGCGCCTGGGCAATATTTCTCTCGACACCTTGCCTTACGGTACAGGTACTGTTCACAACGGCGTCAAGATTTCGCTGCACCCGGCGGGTCATGTGTTGGGGTCCTGTCAAATTCGTCTTGAATACCAAGGCCATGTGTGGGTGGCCAGTGGCGATTACAAGGTGGCCTCCGATTTAACCTGCGATGCGTTTGAGCCTGTAAAGTGTCACACCTTCATCACAGAGTCTACTTTCGGCCTTCCCATTTACCGGTGGCGCAGCGACGCTGAAATTTATGCGGAGATCAACGCGTGGTGGGCTGCCAATGCAGCGCAAGGCAAAGCCAGCGTGCTTTACGGTTATTCCTTTGGCAAAGCACAACGAATACTGGCGGGTGTTGATTCAAGCATTGGCCCCATTGTGTGCCACAGCGCCTGCGAGGGATTGAACAAGGCCTATCGCGACGCGGGCGTGAAGTTGCCAGAAACGTTGACCGTGAGTGAGGTGCTCGATAAATCCATTTACAAAACCTGTCTTGCCATTGCACCGCCAGCTGCCCAGGGTGCCGCCTGGATGAAGCGATTTGGCAATGCGTATTCCGATGCATTTGCATCGGGCTGGATGCAGCTGCGTGGTGGGCGCAGGCGCAGCAATGTGGATCGGGGTTTTGTGATGTCGGACCACGCAGACTGGCCTGGGCTGATGCGTGCCATTGGTGCCACCGGTGCAGAACAAGTGATTGTGACGCACGGCTATGTTCAGGTGATGGTGCGCTGGCTGCAAGAGCAGGGATTGAACGCACGCGCTTTTGTAACCGAGTACGGCGGTGAAGGCGAAGGCGAGGCGCCTGCTGCATGAGACAGTTTGCGGAATTGTTTGCCGAGCTTGATGGCTCCACCTCGACACTGCACAAAGTGCAGGCCTTGCGGCGTTATTTTGAACATGCGCCTTCTGATGATGCTGCATGGGCGGTTTACTTCCTGTCAGGTGGCAAACCCAAACGCACCGTGCCCACACGCACACTGCGCGAAGTGGCCTTGCAGGTGAGTGGTTTGCCCGATTGGTTGTTTGAAGAAAGTTACCAGGCCGTGGGTGATTTGGCCGAGACCATTGCGCATGTGTTACCGATTACACCTGCGCTTGCCAGCCAGTCGCAGGGCTTGGCCTGGTGGATGCAACACCGTATTTTGCCTCTGCGAAATCTGCCGGATGAAGAACGTATTCCCGCCGTACAAGCGTGCTGGAGTGAACTGACTGCCACGGAGCGTTTTTTGTTCGTAAAACTAGTGGGTGGAGGTTTTCGGGTAGGAGTATCCAAGTTGTTGGTGACCCGTGCCTTGGCTGAACTGGCTGGGCTGGATGCCAAGCTGGTGGCCACTCGCATGATGGGGTTTGCCGATGCAAGCAACCAACCCACCGCAGAGCAGTTCAGCGCATTGTTGGCTGTACCCGCAAACAGCAGCACAGGGCAAGACCCCGGTCGTTTGGGTCAGCCCTTGCCGTTTTTTCTGGCGCATCCCTTGCAGGAGGAGCCTGAGGAGTTGGGCCCACTTGAAGATTGGCTGGTGGAATGGAAATACGACGGCATTCGCGCCCAAGTGGTAAAAGAAGGTGGTCAGGTGTGGGTGTGGTCGCGCGGTGAAGAGTTGGTCAGTGAACAGTTTCCGGAGTTGCAAGATGCGTTTGCGCACTGGCCCGACGGCTGTATTCTGGATGGCGAAATTTTGGTGTGGCAAGGCGATGCGCCAGCCGGGTTCAATGCTTTGCAAGGGCGTTTGAATCGCAAGGTGGTCAGCAAAAAATTGATGGCCGATGCGCCGGTTGTTTTTTTGGCTTACGACCTGCTGCGTTTCAATGGAATGACTACAGTGGATCAAACCCAGCTTGAACGCAGGGCTGCGCTGGAGGCTTTTCATGCTGAACATTGCGAACACTGCACCGTGAATGAAATGCCCCGTTTGTTGTTGTCGGAACTTGTGAAAGCACCCACTTGGGATAAGTTGAAATTGCTGCGCGAAGAAAGCCGTGCACGGGGTGTGGAAGGTTTCATGTTGAAGCACCGCGATTCCCGCTATGGGGTTGGGCGAACCAAGGCGGATGGCCTGTGGTGGAAATGGAAAATTGATCCGATGACTGTGGACTGCGTGTTGGTGTATGCCCAGCGCGGCCACGGCCGCCGTGCCAGCCTGTACACCGATTACACATTTGCGGTGTGGGAAACACCACCAGCCACGGCAGCGCAAGCGCAAGAAGTGGCGCAGGCCATTGCAAATGGTGAAAAAGTGGAAGACACAGTGGCGCGTGGTTTGCCCCGTTTGGTGCCATTTGCCAAGGCGTATTCTGGCTTGACGGATGAGGAGTTCAAGGAAGTGGATCGCGTGATTCGCAAACACACCGTGGACAAGTTTGGGCCAGTTCGCACGGTGGTGCCAGTGCTGGTTTTCGAACTTGGATTCGAAGCAATTTCCCGCTCCACTCGCCACAAAAGTGGTGTGGCTGTTCGTTTTCCACGTATGCTGCGCATTCGCCACGATAAACCTTTGCATGAAGCCGATCACCTTGCGGTGCTCGAAGCTTTATTGCCCCCGGAGAATGCAGTTTGAATCCCGAAAACAGTCGTTTGCTCGGCATTGATTTTTCCAGTAGCCCCACCAAGAAAAAGCCGATTGCTGTGGCTGTGGGTCACTGGCAAGGCGCTGTGCTGGCGGTTGACGAGCTGATGTCGCTGACCACGTTGGGCGAGTTTGAAACCTTGCTGAAAGAAGGGCCGCAGGCATTCGGAAAATTCGAGCGTGCAGCTGGGCCGCTGGAACAGTTGGGGTTTGTGGCCGCCATCGACATGCCGTTTGGTTTGTCGCGCAAACTGGTGGAAGGTTTGAAGTGGCCTGGTGCCGGGCGTACCGACTTCAAGGCTTGGGAAAACCTCATCAATTACTACAGCGCTTTGAGTCGAGAGCAAATTCGTGCCACCTTCAAGGCGTGGTGTGATGCCAGGCCTGCCGGGCACAAGTTTGCGCACCGGGAATGCGATGGCCCTGCTGGTTCTTCACCCTCCATGAAATGGGTAAACCCACCGGTGGCTTACATGTTGCACGCTGGCGCACCGTTGCTGATGAAAACAGGCGTCCACATTCCTGGTATGCAGCGTGGCGACTCCACCCGTGTGGCCTTGGAGGCTTACCCCGGCTACTTGGCCCGCAAGGTACTGAACCGTGCCAGCTACAAAAGTGACGATCCGAAAAAAGACACAGCGGATCGCCGCATGGCTCGCTCAGAATTGCTGTGCGCTTTGGAAGAGGGCATGTTGTTTGGCATCAAGGTGCAAGTGCGCCCCTATTTGCGTGCGCGTTTGCTGGACGATGTCAAAGCCGATCATTTGGATGCGGTGTTGTGTTGTTTGGTGGCGGGCTGGGCCGCCAAGCGGGCAGACTCCAATTTTGGTTTGCCCAAATTGATCGACCCGGTAGAAGGCTGGATTGCGGGTGTAAGCCCTTGATTCAGGTGCCGGGTAATTCAATGGTCACCAGCAAACCGTGCGGTGCAAAGTTGCATGCGCTGAGCTCTCCGTTGGCACGCTGAATCGATTTTTTTGCAATGGCCAAACCCAGGCCATGGCCCGAGTGTTCACCGTGTTTGAAAAATGGTGTGAACAGCTTGGGCAACAATGCGGCGGGTACACCCGGGCCTTGATCCCTGATTTGAATGCGCAGCTTTTTTCCCTGGATGGAACAATCAATGTTCACAGTGGTGCTGACGGGTGTGTGCTTGATCGCGTTGCGAATAATATTGTCGAATGCGCCTTGAAGGCTTTCCGCATCGCAGTTCAAATGCCATTGTTTTACCGGGCTGTTGAAAGTTACTTGTTTGTCTTGTTGCTCGGCTTCAAATTGTGCATCGTCCACCACGGCCAGCAGCAATTCAATCACATTGTGCTCGCGGTTGTTTTCCGGGTTTTGCTTGGAGTCCAGTCGGGACAAATTCAACAGTTGCCCAATCAGGTTGTCCAGTCTCTCTGCCTCGGTTTCAATGCGGCTCAAGCTTGTGTCCAGTTGCGCCGGGTTTTGCCGGGCCAAGCCTACGGCCAGGTTCAGGCGTGCCAATGGCGAGCGTAGTTCATGCGACACGTCATGCAGCAGGGCTTTTTGTTGCTCAATTCGGGTTTCAATTTCTTCGGCCATGTGGTCGAAGCCGCTGAGTAATTCACCAATTTCATCGCTGCGTTTTTTGCCGGGTGTGTGGCTATTTGAAATACGCACACCCAGCCGCCCTTTGCCTGCTTCTCGAAACGCATTTTTCAAGGTGTTCAGTGGTCTGCTGAACGTATAGGCGAGCACGCCTGCAAACAACAGGCTGGCCAAAAAGGCAGCAAATAGCCCGGCACCCGGCACAGGTGGAAGCGGAGGCTCCAGGGCTTCACGTTGTTTGCGTTTGTCGGCTTGAGAGGATTCAGATTCAACTGTGTTGGCACCGTCCTGGTTTGAGGGTTCTGCGTGTCGGCGATTGCGTGGAATGAAAAGAATCCATTCCGATTGATCCTGCGCTGTCACCCTCAAAATACCTTGTTCGGTTGGTTCGTTGTTGGTGAATAGTGCTGAGATTCTTTGCTGAATGTTCTCGGGTACTTCACGGCTTAAAATTTCCTGGCCTTCACTCGACACTGCAAACACCGGGATGGCGTTGCCGGTTCGCTGGCGGTTTCTGTCCAGCAAATGACGCAAGGCATCGGGCCCTTTGCCTTCGAGTACTTCCTGAATGGTTTCCAGCATGAATTGCGCACGCGGGCCTTCAGCAATATCGCTGCTGGCTGGCTTTTCCCGCATCAGGTAAAGCGCAGTGCCCGTGGCTACCGCTGCTGCAATGAGGCACAGCCAAAAACCGAAGAAGAATTTCCAGAACAGCTTGCCCATGTGCCTCGCCCCGGTTAATCGAGGCTGAGCTGATAGCCCTGACCGCGTATGGTGTGCAGGGTCAGCGGCAGTTCGTCGCTGTTCAGGTTCAGCTTGTTGCGCAGGCTACTCAAGTGCACATCAATGCTGCGGTCAAAGCGCTCAAGCGGACGTCCCAAACCCTGTTCACTCAGTGCCGCTTTGCTCACTACCTGGCCTGCATGGCTGGCCAACACCTCCAGAAGGTTGAACTCGGCACTGGTCAATTCCACTTCGGTGCCGTGCAACAGCACCTTTCGCTTGGCCGGTTGTACTTCAAGTGGACCCAGTTGAAGTGCCTGTTTGGGTGCGCTGTTGGAGTCACTGGCACGCCGCAGAATGGCGCGGACACGGGCCACGATTTCGCGAGGCAGACAGGGTTTGGGTACGTAATCGTCGGCACCCAGTTCAAGGCCCACAATGCGGTCAATGTTGTCTCCCCGCGCAGTCAGCATCAGCACGGGGGTGTTGTACTTCAAGCGAATCTGCTTCAGCGTTTCAAGCCCGCTTTGCTGCGGCATCATGACATCGAGCACCACCAACTGGTATTGCTCGTCCGCCAGTTTTTTCAAACCTTCGATTGGGTTGGCGCAATGCTCTGCCTCAAAACCCTCGCCGCGCAAGTATTCGCACAGCATTTCGCCCAGTTCAATGTCGTCGTCGATGTGAAGTATTTTCGTCATGGCTTCAATATTACTAGGCGCCTTGGGTTGATGCGCAATTGTTTGCAATCGCTTTACCCATCTTTACACAGCCTACATCCTCGTTTACAAGCCGGTTTTGCACAATGCAGTTGTCGATTACACAAGGAGTAGACAAATGAATGTATCCAGACTGACCATCCAGAAAATGATTGCTGTCACTGCAATGGCCATGGCGATTCCCATGAGTGCGTACGCAGGTCATCACGAGGAAGGTGGCAAAAAGCAGCATTCGGAAATGCGTCACCACCACAAGCATGGTGGCATGGGCATGTTGAAACAGCTTGATTTGACCGAGGCGCAACAGGCGCAGGTGAAACAGATTATGGACAAGCAAAGGACCGAGATGAAAACAGCCATGAGCGATCGCCGTGCACACCGCGAAGAAATGAAGTCGATTGTGGAGCAAGACACTTTTGATGCCGCCAAAGCGGAGCGCCTGATTGCCCAGCAACAGGAACAGGAGCGTGCCACCAAATTGAGCATGCTACGCACCCAGCACGAGATCTACAAAGTACTGACACCCGAGCAGCGTGAGAAGGCCAAAGTGATTCGCGCGGAATGGAAAGAGAAAATGAAGGACCGTTACAACAAACGCAAAGCTGACAATGCAAGCAATGCCATGTAATACCTGAATTTTGTAAGTACTTTCCCAGCCACCTTTTGAAGTATTCCAGCAGCTGTGCTTTTGCCCCTATACTGTTTCAAAAAAAGGAGACAGTTAATGGGGCAATCTTTTATTCGACTCGCATTGGCCTGCACTTTGACAGCAGCCAGCACAGCAGCAATCGCAGCCCCTCCGGGCTTGTTGATGACTTACAGCTTCGACAGTTTGTCGGGCAAGTTTGGTCAAGCACAGGAAATCAAGGCCAGATCTTTCACCCTGGGTGCAACCCTGGTGGGCGAGGGGTACCGCGCCTCCCTGTTTGTACCTTACATTTCACTGGAAGGCCCAGGTACCCTGGTGGCAGGCACCGTGACTGGTACCAATGGACCGGCACGGCGCAGTGAGCAGGGCCTTGGTGATATGGTGGCCACGTATACCACCGACATTATCGGCGGCATTCAAACCAAGGGCTTTGCCATGTCGGCAACTGGCTTGGTGAAAATTGCCAGCGGCAATGAAGACAGGGGGCTTGGAACCGGCAAAACCGACTATGGTATTCAGACCGACCTTGCTTACCGTTTCAATAACGGTTTTGGCCTGACTGCCGTGTTGGGACGCCAGTACTATGGCGACACACCTGAACTGCCCTTGCTCAACGGCAATTACAGCACCGTGGGTGTGAATTTCCCCTTGGGCGATTCTTTGTTCATTAACCTGACCACCTCCCAGCGCGATGAACTGCTGGCCGGCACCGAGAAGCGCAAGGAGCGGGCAATTTCAGCCGTCTATGCACTGGACACGACGTCTGCCTTGCAGTTTGGTTATACCAAAGGCCGCAGCACAGCCAGCCCCGACGATGTTCTGTCGGTCAGCTACGTGTCACAGGTCGAGTAAAACCTGGTCTTCATTCTCTGCCAACAACGGGGTGACGCAAAAGTGTCACCTCGGGCTCCCCCCAATGTTAAAGCATGCTGCGCTGCAGTAAAATGCAGGTCTTGATTCCAACAGGCGAACAACGTGTCCAAAGACCTTTCACACCTTCTTGATGCCAACCAAACTTGGGCCGCTGCTCAAGTGGACAAAGACCCTGAGTTTTTCAAACGCCTGGAGAATCAGCAATCTCCGGAGTACTTCTGGATTGGTTGCTCTGACAGTCGCGTACCCGCCAACACCATTGTGAATTTGCAACCCGGCGAGGTGTTTGTACACCGCAACGTGGCGAACCAGGTGTTTCATGGCGACTTGAATGGCCAGTCAGCCACCCAGTTCGCTGTCGAGTTTTTGAAGGTGAAACACATTATTGTGTGTGGTCACTATGGCTGTTCTGGCGTGCGCATGGCCATGCGAGGCGACAGGGTGGGTTTGGCAGACGCTTGGGTTCGCCCCATTCACCAGTTGGCACGCAGGCACGGGCTGGTAACCTGCGACGCAGCCTTGGAGCAAAAGTGCCATGACCAACTCTGCGAACTGAATGTGATTGAGCAAGTAAAACACTTGTGCGAAAGCACCTTGATTGAGGATGCTTGGGAGCGCGGACAAGACCTCACGGTGCATGGCTGGTTGTATAGCCTGAAAGACGGCATTGTGCGAAATCTTCAAATTTCCATCTCGGATCCCAAGGATCTCGACAAGATTTACACTGATGCAGTGGCAGCATTGAAAAAGCGTTACAGCTGATCGATTCTTGGTCTAGAATGAGGAAATAATTCAAGCGTTTGTTTGAATTGTGGGTTAATTTAAAATTCTAGGAGACGATTTACATGGCTTTTTCTACCCAATCCAAACTGGGCGATTTGCTGGACAACCCAGAGACCGCAGCGATTTTGGAAAAACACATGCCCGGCATTTCCACACATCCACAAATTGGTATGGGCAAAGGTTTCCCCTTGGCCGTTGTTGCCAATTTCTCCGGTGGTTTGATTACCCAGGAAATGCTGGAAGCAGTTGACGCTGAATTCGCTGCATTGGGCTGATCGATTCGTTGATTCGGATTGACTGTTCCAGTTGGTTGATCAACGGCGAGTGGGCCAGTTCCATTCGCCGTTCTGTTTTTGTCGAAGAACAGGGCATTGATGAATCCGAAGAATGGGATGAACACGATTCGGTTTCAACACATGTGCTGGCCTGGCTAGGCGATAGGTCAGTGGGAACCGCCAGGCTGTTGCCCGAAGGAAAAATTGGCAGAATGGCCGTGCTCCCCGAATTCAGAAGCCGGGGAATCGGCAGTGCCATGTTGATGGCATTGCTGGCGGTTGCCAAAGAAAAAAATTTGCCGCGTGTGCGCTTGAGTGCGCAACAGCAGGCGATCGAATTTTACAGTCGACATGGTTTTGCGCCGTGTGGAGATGCCCACATGGAGGTGGGTATTCCCCACCAGTGGATGGTGCTGGACCTGACAACATAAAAAAAGGACTGGGTTGTGGCTAGAGTACTGAAAGAACAAAAACATGATGATGGAAGGCGTGGCGACATTGTTCGCGCAGCCGCCAAGCTTTTTCGTGACAAGGGTTACGATGGCGCCAGCATGCGGGCGATTGCCAATGCAGTGGGCATGCAATGTGGCAGCCCTTTTTATCATTTTGCCAGCAAGCAAGACATTCTGGTGGCGGTGGTTGAGGAAGGCTTGCGCCAGGGGCTTGAGAAAACGCGCGCTGTTGTCAAACCCAATTTACCGGCAGATGTGCAGTTTCGCGCTTTGGTGAAGGTGCACCTCAGCATCATTCTTGAAGACGGCAACGACTTCATTCCGGTGATGCTTTACAACTGGCGTTGCCTGGACGAGGTACATCAACGCAGACTGATTGCTACCAAAGATGAATACGATGCAATTTGGCAAAATGCGGTCAATGGTTTGCACAATGCGGGTTTTCTGGGCGGGGACACCAAGTTTGCGCGCTTGATGGTGTTGGGTGCCATGAACTTCATGGTGACTTGGTACAAGCCCAAGAAAGGCGACAATCTGGATACGCTTTCTGACAAAGTGGTTGCCTTTTTTCTGTCTCAACACGCCTGAAGTTTGCCAATGAGAAAAAGCCCTTGCTGGCGTTTAAGCAGCAAGGGCTTTTTTTATTGCAGGGCTTGCGATTAACGCAACAAGCCTGTCAGTGACGCTGGGCGTGAAGCAATCACGTTCTGAATCAGGCTTGAGGTCATGGCAGTAATGGCACCCAACTGACCGGCATTCATCATGCTGGCTGTTGCGCTCAAATTGCCGGCCAGGTTGGCAGTGGCCAAGCCTGCAATGTCCAGTGAACCTGTGCTTGCCATGTCTGCGGCCAGGTTTGCACCAGAGGTCATGTTGGCCACGTTTTGCACGGTGCCCAATACACCACCAGTCACACCTTCAACCACAGTACCTGCTGTTTGATACACGCCGTCAACGGTGTTAAGTACCTGGCCCAGCTGCTCGCCGCTCAAATTAACTGTGGCGCTCAAGCTGGCATTGGCACTTGCCATGGCTTGGCCTGCGTTGTCCTGGCCAGCTTCGGCCGACTCACCCACGTTGTCACCGGTCGCAGCGGTTTGGTCGCCAGCTTCGGGTTGTTCCATCTCCGGGGCTTCAGCAGTAGGTGCAGGTTCGTTGGTGGGTGCTGGTTCAGTCACGGGTGTTGGTTGTGGAGCTGCTTCTGGGGCAGGCTGGGCTGCTGGTGGTTGCTGGCGCTGAAACAGGCTTACCTTGATTTCGCCTTGTGCCTGACCTTGAGCAGACGCTTGCTGACCTGAATGTGCAGCAGCGAACAAAGCGCCCCAGCCATTCAAGGTAGCAATGTCAGAAGCCTGAGCTGTCATGGGCATTGCGAAAGAGGAAGCGATAGCTGCAACGATTGCGATCTGTTTGACTTGCATGGTGTTCTCCTGTGTGTTGGGTGTAGTAGGCGCTCTCTGGATCTCGCCTCACACTTTCACTAACGGAGACACCGTGTAGGAAAAAGATAACTAGCTAGGGGGTCCGCCCAACGTGGTGTACCCCTTCAAACAGGTGAAGATTATTCGGTTATTTTCATGTTTAGCAGCACTTGGGCCATGCCTTTACCCAGTGGATCATTTCTCATCGAGGTCATTCCTCCGCCGTCCAGCGCTTCTTTCATAACGAGATTAAAAGCTTGAACTTGAGGTAGCTCGAAAGTGTGAATCTCGCCTTTCACCAAATGCGCCAGGTAGTTTTTTACATTCTCGGGGCGCAGCAAATGCTGCAGCAAAGCCCAATATTCAGGCTTTCGGGCCACAATACCCACGTTGCTGGTGTCGCCTTTGTCGCCGCTGCGACCGTGTGCGATTTCAATCAAGGGTTTGCCCAATAGCTCGCGGGGCACTGTGACTTTTTCAAATGACCTTTCAGTAATCGGGTGCGTTTCAACGCGTGCTTTGGGGTGTTCCGGCTCCAGGTATTGAACAGGCTCGCCGCCTACTTGAACCACAGCGGTTTGCATGTGTTTGGGCACAAAGCAGCTGAACATCTTCACCAGGGGCGTTACATTGGGGCGTCCCATGCCAAAGTTGCCGCTCGTGCCTGGTGCATAGCTGGTACCAGCTGGCGCAATTTCGCGGGAGAAAATTGCAGCGGCCTTCTTGTCGCTGTGTGTAATTGCGATGCGCATCATGGCCTCGTGGCCCAACTGCACTTGGGCATGCGGGCCCAAATCGGTTTCGCTGCCAATAATTTCGATGGACGTGCGCGTGTAGTCTGCCAAACCCTGGCGTTTGAACATGGCGCGCGTGCGTTCCAGAATGGCTTCGCCTGTACGCCTTGCCTTGGCATGTGCATCAAACCCCACGATCGACAGCATGCCAATGCATCGAAATCCTTCCGGATAAGTAGCGCACACTTTGTACAAGTCGCTGGGGGCTTTGCCGGTGGCTCCATAAATTCGTACCCGGTTTGAACCGGTTTCTTCAATGTTCACCGTGGTGAAATCGCACACCACATCGGGCAGGGCATAGTTGGCTGGATCATGAATTTCGTAAAGCAATTGCTCGGTGGCTACTGCTTTGTTCACCAAGCCACCAGTGCCTTCTGGTTTGCTTAATTCAAAGCTGCCATCGGCAGAAACTTCAACAATCGGGTAACCAATGTTGGCCCAGTCGGGCACTTGTTGCCAGTCTGTGAAAAGTCCGCCGGTGGCTTGGGCTCCGCACTCTACGATGTGGCCGGCCAGGCTCCCTTGGGCAAGCGGGTTCAAGTCAGTGGTTTGCCACTTGAATTCATGCACCAGTGCGCCCAACACCATCGCGCTGTCGACCACACGGCCGGTAATCACAATGTCAGCACCCGCATCCAGCGCTGCAGCAATTGGAAACGCACCCAGGTAGGCATTGGCTGTGAGAAAAAACGGCGGTGCTGCCTGATTCGAATGTTGGTCTCTCAACTCAACGCCATCTTTGCGCAGCTGGCCCAGTGTGCCAGTCGCATCATCTCCGCTGACCACACCAATTCGAATCGTGTGACCCGCTTCCGTCATGGCTTGTTGCAAGGCCGCCGCACAGCCTGCGGGGTTGAGTCCGCCGGCATTCGCAATAATCCTGATGCCTTTGGATTTGGCCACGGGCAAGGCCTTCTTCATCAGATCAATGAAGTCCAGTGCATAACCATGCTCCGGGTTTTTCATGCGCATGCCAGCCATAATGGCCAAAGTAAGCTCGGCGAGGTAATCGTAGGTGATGTATTGAATCCCCGGGACCTTCAGCAGTTGCTCGGTACCCTGGCTACTATCGCCCCAAAAGCCGCAGGCGCCGCCGATTTTGATGGTGTTTGGGGTTGGCATGCTCATGGTCACTTGTCGATGGTATTGGGAGGTCCATCATAACAAAGCCACTTGCAATAAATCAAACGATCGTTTGAATTATTCAAATTGCAGACCACTTCTCAACCCGCGTATCTTATCGCGTAGGCAGCATGGCACAATCGAACATCGATTTAACTTTGCAGTACACCATGTCTGAATTTCGAGGCATTCCACCCGGTCCCAATGTGGGCACCCAACTCAAGGCCTTGCGTCGCAAGAAGAAAGCTGGAGAAAAAGCAAGTCAGCAAGCCTTGATTCAGTCGGAAATTCAATCCAGCAGCGCAGTGGCCAACAATGCTGAATTGACCATGCCACAGTTGCGAGAACTGAACCTTGAGCGCGTGAAGGCCTGGTTCCATGCACAAGGCTGGGAGCCTTTTGATTATCAGCTCCAGGTGTGGAATGCCTTCCAGAAAGGGCACAGTGGTTTACTGCATGCCACTACCGGTGCAGGTAAAACCCTGGCAGTGTGGCTGGGTGCCTTGTTAAGACTGGCGCAGACTCCAGCGCCGCGGGGCGCAGCAACACGTGTCATGTGGATAACGCCCATGCGTGCCTTGGCTGCAGACAGCACCAAGGCTTTGCAAAAATCGCTTTCCGCATTGGCGGACGATTGCGACGTGGCCCTGCAAACCGGTGACACCGATTCAGCTGCGCGAGCGGCCATTTTGCGTAAACCACCTTTCGCATTGGTCACCACGCCTGAAAGCCTGACCCTGATGTTCACACGCGCCAGCAGACAACCCAATTTAAGCAAGCTGCAAGTGTTGGTCGTTGATGAATGGCACGAGCTGATCGGTAACAAACGTGGCGTGCAACTGCAGCTGGCCATCGCGCGCCTGGCGCGTATTAACCCCGGCTTGCAGGTGTGGGGTTTAAGTGCCACCTTGGGTAATTTGCAGGTGGCCATGGATGTGCTGTTGCACCCAGTTAAAAACCACAGCAAGTCCACTTTGGTTCAAGGCAAGTTACCCAAACAGTTGATGATCGATAGCCTGATTCCAGACACCTTTGAGCGTTTTCCATGGGGTGGGCATTTGGGCCTGAATCAGCTTGAGTTTGTGGCGCGCGAAATTGACCAGTCTGCATCTACCCTGGTCTTCACCAATACGCGTTCCCAAGCCGAAATTTGGTATCAGGCTTTGCTCGAAGCTCGGCCCGACTACGCCGGTTTACTGGCTTTACACCATGGCTCGCTGGACAAAACCGTGCGCGATTGGGTTGAACAGGGTTTGAAAAGCGGCAGTTTGAAGGCGGTGGTGTGCACCTCGTCACTTGATTTGGGTGTCGATTTTTTGCCCGTAGAACGCGTAATTCAAATTGGTTCGCCCAAAGGTGTTGCCCGTCTGCTTCAACGTGCAGGCCGTTCTGGCCACGCGCCCGGCAGGCCCTCCCGAATTACCGTGGTACCCACCCATGCACTTGAGCTTGTTGAGGCCGCCGCGGCCCGCCATGCGGCTCAACTAAAACAGATCGAATCGCGCTTTAGCCCGCAGGCACCGCTGGACGTGTTGGTGCAGCACTTGGTTACCGTGGCCATGGGCACGGGATTCAAGCCTGATGAATTGTTTGCTGAAGTTCGCACCACGATTGCCTATGAAAATTTGAGTCGTGCCCAGTTCGATTGGGCTTTGATATTTGTAGAAAAGGGTGGTGAAAGCCTGGCGGCGTATCCGGACTATCAAAGGGTGGCCGCTGATGAAGAAGGCATTTACCGAGTGCCGCGGCGTGATATTGCGCGCAGGCATGCCATGTCGGTGGGCACCATTGTCTCCGATGCGGCCATGCACGTGGCGTGGATGACTGGTGGTCGCCTTGGTACCATTGAGGAGGGGTTTATTGCACGCCTGAAAACCGGCGATTGTTTTAGTTTCGCAGGCCGTGTGCTTGAATTGGTGAAGGTGCGTGACATGACCGCCTATGTGCGCAAAGCCAATCGCAAAAAGGCCACGGTGCCGCAGTGGCAGGGCGGTAAAATGCCCTTGAGCAGCGAACTTGCCCATGCATCGCTGCAAATGCTGGAGTTGGCACGCCAGTCCATTTCTTCTGGAAAAAAGATCGCCTTGCCGGAATTGCGCGCGCTGGAAAGTTTGCTGGCTTTGCAAATGCGCTGGAGTGCTTTGCCCAACACGGGCAATTTGCTGATCGAAGAAATGCACAGCAAAGAAGGTCACCACCTGTTTGTGTATCCATTTGAGGGACGCACAGTGCACATTGGCTTGGCCAGCCTTCTGGCGTGGCGCGCTTCGCGCAATAAACCAGGCACGTTTTCCATTGCCATGAATGATTATGGGTTTGAGTTGTTGAGCGCCGAGCCTGTGAACTGGCATGAATGGATCGCGGGCGGCCTTGCCCAGGCCCCTTTGTTTTCAACAGACCATCTTTTTGAAGATGTGCTGGCCTGTTTGAATGCTTCCGAACTTGCCCAGCGACGTTTTCGAGAAATTGCGAGAATTGCTGGACTGGTTTTTCAGGGCTACCCCGGGGCCGGAAAAAGTGCGAAGCAATTACAAGCCTCCAGCGGCTTGTTTTTTGAGGTGTTCAAAAAGCACGATCAACAAAACTTGTTGCTCGATCAGGCCCAGCGGGAAGCACTTGAACAAGAACTTGATTTGAAGCGGATGGAGTCTGCTCTTCGTGCAATTCAGTGCAAAACGCTGGCTTTTAAATTGATTGATCGCCCCACACCCTTTGCGTTTCCACTGCTGATTGAGCGATTGCGCGAAACTGTCAGTACTGAAAAACTAAGTGACCGGGTGGCGCGCATGGTGGCCGAGTTGGAGAAAGCTGCTCAGGCCTAACAGATTAAAAACTACGATTCAGGTTATTTTCACCGTGCATTTGTTGTCAGCAAATTATTCGACTCATTCAATTGAAACACCTTTTGGTGCGCTTCAGCTGTCGCACCACAAAGTGGTGTTTTCGCCAGCGCATCAAGCCATGTTTGTTGCTGATATTCACTTGGGCAAGGCAGCAACATTTCGAAGCCTTGGTGTGCCTGTGCCGGCCGGCACTACGCAGGAGAACCTGGATAAGCTTTCAGGATGCATTGCAGAATTCAAACCGCTTTCGGTTTATTTTCTGGGCGATTTGCTGCACGCCAAGGCAGCGCACAACGCAGAGTTACTGGAAAAGTTGCAGCAATGGCGCCAGCAGCACAGCAATATTCAAATGACCTTGATTCGAGGCAATCATGACAGCAAGGCGGGCGATCCACCTGCAAGTTTGAACATTGCCGTGGTCGAAGAGCCTTTCAGGTTGGGTGGTTTTGCTTTGTGCCATCACCCGCAAACAGTGCCCAACGCTTTGGTATTGGCCGGGCATGAGCACCCCGTGGTGGTGTTGAACGGCAAGGGTAGAAGCCGGGCCCGGTTGCCATGCTTCTACGTCAAAACAGACCAGCTCATCTTGCCTTCATTTGGTGCTTTCACCGGCGGGTATTCAGTGAATCCCCAGGCCGGTGAAGCAGTATTTCCAGTGGTCTGAAACTTTACTTGCCTTTGCTCAAACCCAGCGCGCCGCCGCCCAAGGCCACAATCATCAGCAGGCCACCAGCCACACTGACGTTTTTCATGAACATCAGTTGCTGCACATAGGCTTGTTCAGCAGGCATGGCCCAGTAGTTGTGAAACAGCACCGAGGCCGCCAAGGTGAAGCCAGCCAGCAGCAACGCTGCAATTCTTACCTTGAAGCCGACGATCAAGGCCAGCCCCGCGCCAATTTCAACCGCAATGGTCAGCATAGTAAGTACTTCTGGAAAAGGCAGACCCACAGAACCGATGTACCCGGCCGTGCCTTCAAATCCCCCAATCTTGTCGAATCCAGCCAGAACAAACATGGCAGCCAGTAGAACCCGGCCAATCAGGGCAATGGTTGAGGCAGATGAGTTAAAGGCATTGTCCAGCACATTCGTGCCTGCGTGTGTTGTGTTTGCTGTAGTCATTTCAATTCTCCGTATTGGGTTTGCGATTCACTGAATCGATGAGTGAATCATGCGCGCCAATGCTGGCTAAATCGAGCCGGCCTTTTTGCATTGTTTGTTCAAATTATTTGAATAAAGGTATGCCGTCTGTATTACCCTAGAGTAAATTCTCTAACCTGGCTCATTCCCTTTTTCCTGAAGAAATAGCGTACACTCATAAAAAAACGAACGTTCGGTCTATTTTCTATATGCGCAAAGGTGAACAAACCCGAGCCGCCATTGTTGAGGCGGCGCTTGAAATCGCGTCCACGCAAGGGCTCGAGGGTTTAACCATTGGTTCTATCGCAGAAAAAATGACCATGAGCAAAAGCGGTGTGTTTGCCCACTTTGGCTCGCGTGAAGAACTTCAAATTGCCGTACTTCAAGAGTACGAAACCCAATTCATCAATGCCGTGTTGTTCCCCTGCCTGAAAGAGCCCCGTGGATTGCCGCGTTTGCGTGCAATTTTCATGCGCTGGCTTGACCGGATCGGCAAGGAAATCGACAGTGGTTGCATCTACATTTCAGGCGCGACAGAATACGATGACAGGCCAGGGGCGGTTCGCGATGTCCTGGTGAAAATGCATCGCGACTGGCAAAAAGAAATGCACCGTGCCACGGCACAGGCCATCGAAGAAAATCATTTACCAGCCAATCAGGCCCATGCGGATCAACTCGTTTTCGAGATGGTTGGCCTGATTCTGGCAGCGCACCAGCAAGGTCGCCTGATGGGCGACTCTTTGTCTGTGAAGCGGGCCAGTCAAGGCTTCGAACGCATGATTCAGCATTACCAGCAAACCCAGTCAGAAATTCTGAGCCAGTAGTACCAGGAGACCTTAAATGAGCCAATACACGCCCCCAATTCGCGACATGCAATTCGTTCTGCACGAAATGTTGAATGCAGAAGCCACTTTCAAAGCCATTCCTGCGTTTGAAGAAATTGACGCCGACACGGTGAACCAGATCATCGAAGAAGGTGGCAAGTTCTGCGCGGAAGTGCTGCAACCCCTGAACGCCGTGGGCGACTCGGAAGGTTGTACATTGAACAAAGCCGATCATTCCCTGAAAACGCCAACAGGCTTCAAAGAGGCCTATCAGCAGTTCGTGGAAGCCGGCTGGGCCTCGCTAAGCTGCGACCCCAACTACGGTGGCCAAGGCCTGCCAGTCACTGTGAACCAGGCGTTCTACGAAATGATGAACAGCGCCAACCAAGCCTGGACCATGTACCCCGGCCTGACGCACGGCGCCTATGATTGTCTGCACGAGCACGGCAGCCAGGAACAGAAAGACCTGTACTTGCCCAAACTGACCAGCGGCGAGTGGACCGGCACCATGTGCCTGACCGAACCACATTGCGGCACCGACCTGGGCATGTTGCGCAGCAAGGCCGAGCCCCAGGCCGATGGCAGCTACAAAATTACCGGCGCGAAAATTTTTATCAGCTCTGGTGAACACGACATGGCTGAAAACATCATTCACCTGGTGTTGGCACGTCTGCCCGATGCGCCCGTTGGCACCAAAGGCATTTCGCTGTTCCTGGTACCCAAATTCATTCCGAATGCAGACGGTTCAATTGGTGAGCGCAACCCGATTTTCTGTGGCGCGATTGAACACAAAATGGGCATTCACGGCAACGCCACTTGCCAGATGAACCTGGACGGTGCAACTGGTTGGTTGATTGGCCAACCCCATCGCGGTTTGGCCGCCATGTTCGTGATGATGAACGCTGCCCGCCTGGGCGTTGGCATGCAGTCACTGGGTCTGACCGAAGTGGCGTACCAAAACGCTGTTGTTTATGCGAAAGACCGCATTCAAAGCCGCTCACTGACTGGCCCCAAGGCCACAGACAAACCGGCCGACCCCATCATCGTTCACCCCGATGTGCGCAAAATGCTGTTGACCACTCGTGCATACGCCGAAGGTGGCCGTGCATTGTGCATGTGGACTGCGCTGGAGCTGGACAAAGAACTGAGCCACCCCGATGAAGCTGTTCGCAAGGAAGCTGCCGACATGGTTGCCCTGGCCACGCCCATCGTGAAAGCCTTTATTACCGACAACGCCTGGGAAGCCACTTCACACTGTATGCAGGTGTATGGCGGCCATGGCTACATCGCCGAGTGGGGCATGGAGCAGTATGTTCGCGACAGCCGCATCAACATGATTTACGAAGGCACCAACACCATTCAGTCACTCGACCTGCTAGGTCGCAAAGTGCTGGGCGACGGTGGCGCCAAGTTGATGAAGTTCGGCAAAATGGTGCGCGCCTTGTGCGAAGCGGAGGCCAATAACCCAGCCATGAAAGAGTTCATTGAACCCTTGGCCGACCTGGGCGACAAGGTCAGTAAGCTGACCATGGAAATTGGTGGCAAGGCCATGCAAAACCCCGATGAAGTGGGTGCTGCTGCCGTGGATTACCTGCGTGTTGTGGGTCACCTGTTCTACGGCTACTTCTTTGCGAAAGCTGCAAAAATCGCGCTGGAAAAGCAAGCCAGTGGTGACAAGTTCTACACCGCCAAACTGCACACAGCCCGTTTCTACTTCCAGAAAATGCTGCCCGAAACCGCCATGTTGATTCGCAAGGCGCGTGCCGGTTCCAGCAGCCTGATGGAAATGGAAGCTGACCTGTTCTAAGAAACCTGTCCCGTAGTACCCCGCAGCCACACGTGGTTGCGGGCGTTGAATCCAATTAACTCGAAGGAGACACGCGTGTCCAATTTCATCGTTCGCAAAGTCGCCGTGCTCGGCGCTGGCGTGATGGGTGCACAAATTGCTGCCCACTGTGCCAATGCCAAAGTGCCCGTGGTGCTGTTTGATCTGCCCGCCAAAGAAGGCCCCAAGAATGGCATCGTTGACAAAGCCATTTTGAACCTCACCAAACTGAAGCCGGCCCCATTTGGCGCGAAAGACGTTGCGCAATATGTGCAAGCTGCCAACTACGAAGAGCACCTGGAATTGCTGCAGGGCTGCGATTTGGTGATCGAAGCCATTGCCGAGCGCATGGACTGGAAACACGACCTGTACAAAAAAGTGGCGCCGCACATCAACGCCAACGCAATTTTTGCGACCAACACATCGGGTTTGAGCATCTCCAAGCTGAGCGAAGGTTTTGATGCAGAACTGAAGAGCCGCTTCTGTGGTGTTCACTTCTTCAACCCACCCCGTTACATGCACCTGTGCGAACTCATTCCATTGAGCACCACACGCCAAGACATTCTGGACAATCTGGAAACCTTCCTGACCACCACCTTGGGCAAGGGAATTATTACTGCCAAAGACACGCCCAACTTCGTGGCCAACCGCGTGGGCGTGGCTGGCATGCTGGCCACCATGGCTGAAGCGCAAAAGTACGGCATTCCATTCGACATCGTTGATCAACTGACCGGTTCCAAACTGGGCCGTGCAAAATCAGCCACATTCCGCACCGCCGACGTGGTGGGTCTGGACACCATGGGCCATGTGATTGCGACTATGCAAAACACATTGCCCAACGACCCGTTTGCACCCAGCTATGCAACACCTGCCGTGTTGAAAACCCTGGTTGAAAAAGGCGCACTGGGCCAGAAAACCAAAGGTGGCTTCTTCAAGAAAGAAGGCAAGCAGATCATGGTGTTCGATGCCAACACCAGTGGCTATGTGCCTTCTGAAGGCAAGGCCGACGAAGCAGTGCTGAAAATTTTGAAGAACCGCAATGTGGCTGAACGCATGGCTGCACTGCGCGCTTCCGAGCACCCACAAGCCAAATTCCTGTGGGCAATTTTCCGCGACGCCTTCCATTACATCGCATTCCACCTGAATGAAATTGCAGACACCGCGCGTGAAGTTGATTTCTCACTGCGCTGGGGTTATGGCTGGACAGAAGGTCCATTCGAAACCTGGCAAGCCGCAGGCTGGAAGCAGGTTGCCCAGTGGGTGAAGGCCGACATCGATGCAGGCGAAGCCTTGTGCAAAGCACCTTTGCCAGCTTGGGTATTTGAAGGCCCGGTTGCTGACAATGGCGGCGTGTACAGCACCGCTGGCGCATTCAGTCCCGCAAGCAATTCATTCGTACCCCGCAAAGATTTGCCGGTGTACCAGCGCCAAATTTTCCGCGCCAAAGTGTTGGGCGAAACAACCGTGACTGGTCACAACGGCGGCACCACGATCAAAGAAAACGACGCGGTTCGCATTTGGACTGCACCTGGTCATGATGACGTGTTGATCTTGTCCATCAAAACGAAAATGCACGCGATTGGCCCCGATGTAATCACTGGCACCCACGAAGCCATTGCCCTGGCCGAGAAAAGCTACAAGGGTTTGGTGTTGTGGAGCCCGGATGAGCCCTTCTCCGCAGGTGCCGACCTGCAAGCCATGTTGCCTGCATTTATGCAGGGCGGTGGCAAGGCCATCGAACCCATGGTGGCTGAATTCCAGAAAGGCACTGCGGCGCTGAAATACGCACAGGTTCCAACCGTGGCCGCCGTTACTGGCCTGGCTTTGGGTGGTGGTTGTGAATTCGCAATTCACTGTGCGGCACGCGTGGCCAACCTGGAAAGCTACATGGGCCTGGTGGAAGTGGGCGTAGGCCTGATCCCCGGCGGCGGTGGCTTGAAAGAAATCGCTGTCAATGCCGGCCTGGCTGCCCAAAAAGCAGGCTCAGCCGATGTATTGGCTTTCCTGAAAGACGGCTTCATGACCGCTGCAACCGCCAAGGTGGGCACATCGGCCATGGAATGTCGCGACCTGGGCTTCATCAAGGAATCTGACACAATCGTTTTCAACAGCCATGAACTGTTGTATGTCGCCATTTCACGCGCACGCGCCATGTTCGACGGCGGCTATCGCCCACCCCACAAGATCAAGGGTGTGCCAGCCGCAGGCAAATCAGGCTACGCCACGATCAAGGCGCAGCTGGTCAACATGCGCGACGGTGGTTTCATCTCTGCTTACGACTTCCACTTGGGCTGTGTGATTGCCGAAGTGGTGTGCGGTGGCGAAATTGAAACAGGCTCCTTGGTGGATGAAGAATGGTTCCTGAACCTGGAACGCAAGCACTTCGTGAAGTTGCTCGACAACCCCAAGACACAAGAACGAATCATGGGCATGCTGCAAACCGGCAAGCCAGTGCGTAACTAATTAAGGAGAGCAAACATGGCTCAAACTTGTAAAGATGTTTACATCGTCGCTGCAACGCGTACCCCAATCGGCAAGGCCCCGCGTGGCGTGTTCAAAGACACTCGCCCCGATGACCTGCTGGTGCACGCCATTGCCAGCGCCATGGCCCAGGTGCCAACGCTCGACCCCGCATCCATTAATGATGCAATCGTAGGTTGTGCATTCCCCGAAGGCGAGCAGGGCATGAACATGGCCCGTATCGCTGTGTTGCTGGCAGGTCTGCCCAACACCGTGGGCGGCGTGACCATCAACCGCTTCTGTGCATCGGGCATTACCGCGGTTTCAATGGCCGCCAATGCAATCGCCATGGGCGAAGCCGAAGTGATGATTGCAGCCGGCGCTGAAAGCATGAGCATGGTGCCCATGAGCGGCAACAAGCCCAGCTTTAACAACGCAATTTTCCAGAAAGACGAAAACCTGGGTATTGCCTACGGCATGGGCATGACTGCTGAAAAAGTAGCGCAGCAGTGGGGCATCAGCCGCGATGCACAAGACGAATTCGCCTTGAACAGCCACAAAAAAGCAATCGCCGCTCAACAGGCTGGCGAGTTCAACGATGAAATCACACCGTTTACCGTTGTAAAAGCCACGCCCGATCTGGCTTCTGGTGAAATCAAAACCAGCACAAAAGGAGTGAAGCTGGACGAAGGCCCCCGTGCCGATTCTTCCATTGAAGGCCTCACCAAGCTTCGCCCTGTGTTTGCGGCCAAAGGTTCAGTTACTGCGGGTAACAGCTCACAGATGAGCGACGGCGCAGGCGCACTTATTCTGGCTTCTGAAGAAGCCGTGAAGCGCTACAACCTGACCCCCTTGGCCAAGTGGCGAGGTTTTGCAGTGCGCGGTGTGCCTCCAGAAATTATGGGCATCGGCCCCAAGGAAGCGATTCCCGCCGTGTTGAAAACCGCAGGTTTGAAAACCAGCGACATCGACTGGTTTGAATTGAACGAGGCGTTTGCTGCGCAATCGCTGGCTGTAATGAAAGACCTGGAGCTCGACCCCGCAAAAGTGAACCCCATGGGCGGCGCAATCGCCTTGGGTCACCCGCTGGGTGCAACTGGTGCAATTCGTGCAGCCACCGTGGTGCATGCACTGCGTCGCCACAACCTGAAATACGGTATGGTAACCATGTGTATCGGCACCGGCATGGGTGCAGCAGGCATCTTCGAACGCGTGTAATTTCGGCGCGAATAAAAGCGGGTGTGGGTGCAAACCTTCACCCGTTTTTTTTAGTTCTAACAACAAAAACAGACAGGGAATACGGCAGTGGATATTCAAACAGAAACCAGCAATGGCTTGATGACCATCACCATCAATCGGCCAGAACGCAAGAACTCTTTCACCAACGCCATGTACACCGCGCTGGCGGATGCATTTCGTGATGCCACGCACAGCAGTGGCGTGAAAGTGGTGTTGCTCAAAGGCCATGAAGGCTGTTTTTCTGCGGGCAACGACCTGGGCGATTTTCTGAACAACCCACCCACCGATCTCGACGCACCGGTGTTTCGTTTTCTGCGCATGATTTCCGTATTCCCCAAGCCCGTGGTCGCGCAGGTTCAAGGTTTGGCGATCGGCATTGGCACCACTGTGCTGTTGCATTGTGATTTGGTGTACGCGGCAAGCACAGCGAAGTTTTCCATGCCCTTTGTGAAATTGGGCTTGTGCCCGGAAGCAGCGTCCAGCCTGTTGTTGCCCATTTCCGCCGGCTATCAAAAAGCGGCCGAGCTGCTGTTGCTGGGCGATATCTTCACCGCCTTGAAAGCTTATGACACCGGCATTGTTTCCGATGTGCTTGAACCTGAAACTTTGGATGCACACGTGCAAGCGCAAGTGAAAAAACTGCTCGACCTGCCACTCACCAGCCTGCTGACCACCAAGCGTCTGATGAAGTCTGTGAACAAATCAGCAATTTCAGAGAAAATGGCCGAAGAAGGGCATTTGTTCATGAGCATGATTCCGCAAGCCCCGGCGCAAGAAGCGTTCAAGGCGTTTGGCGAAAAACGCGCGCCAAATTTCAAGCAGTTCGAAAACTAATCCAATCCGCACCAAAGGCTAAGCATGACCGTTGCACTTTCCGAAATTCTGTCCAGCCGCCGCCTGAGCGGTGACACAGTCACGTTCACCGCCACAGAGGACTGGATGCAAGGCCGCACCATGTTTGGTGGGTTTTTGTCAGCCCTTGCTGTGGTCGCCATGCGCGACACCTTGGGTATCGACATGCCTTTGCGTGCATTGCAAACCAATTTTGTGGGCCCCGTGCCCGCTGGTGATGTGGTGTACCGCACGCGTTTGCTTCGGCAAGGCAAAAGCGTCAGCCAGGTGCAATGCGAAATTTACAGCGATGAAACACTGGCTGGTTTGGTGGTGGGTGTATTCGGTGCTCCGCGTGAAACCGCGCTGCCGGTGTTAACCCCGAAGCACCAACCCTTGCCCAAAGCGGTCGGCGATGTTCCCGCCTTGCCCTTCATTCCAAAAATTACACCCAACTTTTTGCAGCATGTTGAAATGCGCTGGGCCTTGGGCAGCATTCCTTACATGGGTAATCCGTTTTGGGAAAGCGGCATTTACATTCGTGCCACCGACAAAAATCTGAGCCCTGAAGTGCTGATTGTGATGCTCAGTGATGGTCCACCCACGCCCTGCCTAAGTCACTTTAAAGGCCCTGTCATGGCCAGCTCAGTGAGTTGGTCACTTGAGTTGCCGCCCATTCCTGCCAATATTGACAGTGAGGGCTGGTTTCAAATCGACATGGAAACCAAAGCCGTCTCCGACGGCTACGTGAATCAAAGCGCCAAGCTGTGGACTCCCGATGGTCAACTGGCCTCGCTGGGTTATCAAGTGGTCGCGGTTTACGGTTAAACGTTCAGGGCTGATTTGCGTGTTCACTGAACTTTCGTTTTTTCTGAGCTGTCGAAATCACGAAGGAGACAGTTGAACCATGAAACATGCACTGCACACAGTCGGAATGTTTGTTCTGTTTTTCCTGGTTTCGCCAGTCAAAGCAGAGTCTTTGCGGTGTTCACAGGGCAGTGCCTATGAGGGGGACAGTCGGGTGTCCGTGCTCTATAAATGCGGGCAGCCAGCACTGAAAGATACTTTTTGTGATCCAGTGTATTTTCCCGGTACCCTGCAACCTGTTCCCTCTCCGTTTGCGCAATCGGTGGTGCCATGCCTGCCAGTCGAACTGTGGGTGTACGACAGGGGGCAGGGGAATCTGATTGCCACTGTTCGCTTTCGCGGGGGAGTGGTCCAGTCCATTTCATATGGGCGACAACCACAATAATTCTGTGAAATTATTTCTATCAACGAATCAGGCTGGGCACGCGCCGGTCGCCTTGGGCATGCTTTCATGAATCACGCAAATAAACGGTTTTCGGTTTTTCTGGTTTGGCTCTTGGTGTGGCTGGTGGGATCCCTGCTGGGTACCTTGGTGCAATCTCAAGTCAATTTACAGGCGCTTCAAGGGTTGGGCGTGGCCATTCCATTGGGCACGCGGTTTTACACCACCGTGCACGATCTCGGGAACTTCTCGCCGGTTTATGCAGTCATTTTCGGGTGCAGTTTTGCGGTATCTCAGGCCGTCGCATTGCTGTTTACGCGTTTCACCGGCACTGCATGGCGTACCTTTTGGTGTGTTTTCGGTGCTGCCCTGGGCCTGTGGGTAACTTTCAAAGTGGTCGACATGATTGCACCAATGCCAATACTTATTTCATCCACCCGCACCGCTGGCGGCATGTTCTCCATGCTCGCAGCTGCAGCCGTGTCGGGTGCCTTGTTCGCTAAATGGTCTTCTCGCAAACTGTCGGCCAGTCCAGCAATTCTCGCCTTACTCATCGCCGGTGTTGCGCTGCCACCCGAACAGGCTCAGGCTCAATCTGGCAAACCTTACAGGATCGAGACTTTCGCCAATGGCCTGGATAGCCCTTGGTCCATGGCCTTTTTGCCAGACGGCCGCGCGCTGATCACTGAAAAGCCAGGCCAGCTGCGCTTGGTAGCGGTCGATGGCAAATTGGTCAACACCCCAATCACGGGTGTACCGAAAGTGTTTTATGGCGGTCAGGCGGGTTTGTTTGATGTTTTGCCTGCCCACGATTTTGCGCAAAGCCAGCAAATTTTTCTCAGTTATGCTTGCGGCACTCGCAGTGCAAACCATCTTTGTGTCGCCAGTGCCAAGTTTGGTGAAAATAGTCTTGCGAATGTCAAAGAAATTTTCCGTTCCCAAATGGCAAAATCAGGCAGTGCCCACTACGGTGGGCGCATGGCATGGCTGCCCGACAATACCTTGATCGTGACGCTGGGTGATGGTTACAGCTACCGCGAGGAGGCGCAGAATTTATCGAATCACCTCGGGAAAATTGTTCGGCTCAATGCCGACGGCTCTGTGCCCAAAGACAATCCGTTCGTAGGGCAGCAAGGTGCCAAGCCTGAAATTTACAGCTATGGTCATCGCAATGTTCAGGGCTTGGCCTACGATGCCGTCAACAAACGATTGATCGCCCACGAGCACGGCCCGCGTGGTGGTGACGAAGTGAACGTAATTACTCCGGGTACCAATTACGGCTGGCCCAAAGCCACCTACGGTATCGATTACACCGGCGCCCAAATTTCGCCCTACAAAGAATACGAGGGTACCCAGCAACCCGCAATCTACTGGGTGCCGTCCATCGCGCCCTCCGGCATCACCGTCTACAACGGCGACATGTTCCCTCAGTGGAAAGGCAACTTGTTGGTGGGTGCACTCAAGGCCCAGCAAGTGAGTCGGGTGGTGCTAAAAGGCAACAAGGCTTCTGAGGAAGAAGTATTGTTCAAAGAGGTGGGGGCGCGTTTTAGAGACATTCGCACAGGCCCCGATGGTGCAATTTACCTGTTGACTGACAGCTCGGATGGTAAGGTGCTTCGCGTCACTGCGCGCTAAGCCTCAACGAGCAGTTGTGTTTACCTGCTCCCTTGTTTGGGCTAGTCTTGTGCAACAAGGGGGCACCATGGAAATTGTTTTTAAAGCAGGCAACATTATCGAGGCGCACATTGTTGCCGGTATGTTGAACGCCTGTGAAATACCCACTTATGTGGGTGGCCATTTCCTGCAGGGTGCAGTTGGCGATCTTTCCCCCACCGGCTTTGCCAATGTTTTTGTTGCCTCCGAGCATTTCGATCAGGCGGCGGCATTGGTTGCCGACTACGAAAAAAACGACCTGTGTTCTGGCGATTTGGTCACGTCTCCACGTTTCGTCCATTCGTTCTAGGAGAATAAAATGAGTCTGTTAGTCTTTTTGTTGGTGGGTATTGTTGCGGGCTGGTTGGCTGGCAAGTTGGTTCGGGGTGGTGGTTTCGGTTTGATCGGCGATCTGGTCGTTGGTGTCATCGGTGCTTTTGTGGGTGGCTTTCTCTTCAACTCACTGGGGGTGTCCAGTGGCGGTGGTCTGCTGGGAAGCATCGTGGTTGCCACTGTTGGTGCAGTGGTGTTGTTGATGTTGATTCGCTTGATCAAGCGGGCTTGACCTCGGCTTAACCGTCTGCACACTTCGGGGCGTGGTTTGGCGCTATACTTCGTTCCCGATCTGCCCCTTTCCTCAGGAACCTCATGGCGCTCAAATCCACCGATATGGCTAAAAATATGGCCAAAAAACTTGATGGTTCACTGAAATCTGAAAGTCTTCCCGACCGTTTCGGTCAAGCTTCAAAAGTGCAAAACAACAAACGCGAGCGCGCTGCAGAAATTCCTGCCAGCAAGCTGGTGCCGGTTAATTACCGTCTGCCCGCCGATTTGGTAAGTCGCCTGCGCGAACACGCGGTGAGTACCGATGAAGGTATTAATCAGGTGGTTGCAACTGCCTTGAATGACTGGCTGAACACCCAAACAAAAAAATAATGTGTGCTTGCCAAGAATGAAAGCCCGCTTTCTGCCTGTTTTTTGTCAGGAAAGTCAGCGTATTTTTCCTTCCGATTAATATCGATTTGCAAATTAATTTTCTAATAATCCATTCCTTCATTGCCTCTTTCGGGGGTATTTAGTTTTGTCCCGGAACGGTATTGTTTTTTCAGTGTCGGTGACGCTGCATTTTTTCATTTGAACTTCTCTCCGAATGGCTCATGCTGTGGTTTCTGCGTATATGGAAAACCACAATTGCTGCACGTCACGGGCATGCTGATACTCCATCCACCTGCGCGAATATGTGTGGAAATTCAATAAGAAAAACAGCTGTCGCAGTTGACATTCTGATACCAATCACAAGGAGAGTTCCGTGAAGAAATCGATTAAATCCGTATTGGCAGTTGCCCTGTTGGGCTTGATGGGTTCCGTGCAAGCCCAGGATGCTTACCCATCCAAAGTCATCACCATGTTGATTCCATTTGCAGCGGGTGGCCCAACTGACACGGTTGGTCGTTTGATTGCACAGTCCATGTCCAAAGATCTCGGTCAACAGGTGATTGTTGAAAACCTGGGCGGTGCTGGTGGCACCCTGGCTGCCGGCAAAGCAGCCCGTTCAGCACCTGATGGCTACAACATTTTCTTGCATCACATTGGCCAGTCCACTGCGCCTTCGCTCTACCGCAAATTGTCTTACAACGCATCGACCGACTTTGAAACCATTGGTTTGGTCACTGACGTGCCCATGACCATTGTGGCCCGTGGCAACATGCCTGCGAAAAACATGCAGGAATTGCTGGCTTACATCAAAACAAACAAAGACAAAGTAACTTACGCGAACGCAGGTATTGGTTCTGCTTCTCACCTGTGCGGTATGTTGTTCCAGACTGCTGTGGGCGTGGACCTCACAACCGTGCCTTACAAAGGCACTGGCCCAGCCATGAACGATTTGTTGGGCGGTCAGGTCGACTTCATGTGTGACCAAACCACCAACACCACCAGCCAAATCAAGGGCGGAAAAATCAAGGCCTACGCTGTAACCACCAAAAAGCCAGTTGCCTCCTTGCCCGATTTGCCAACGCTGGACAAAGCAGGCTTGCCCGGCTTTGAAGTGGGTGTATGGCACGGTTTGTATGCTCCCAAAGGCACACCCAAGCCCATCATCGATCGCTTGAGCAAGTCTTTGCAAACTGCCTTGAAAGATCCCGCAGTAATTTCACGTTTTGCTGAATTGGGCACCGAGCCAGTGCCCCAAGATCAGGCCACACCTGCTGCACACCGCAAGCATCTGGATGCTGAAATTGCACGCTGGAAGCCAATTATCGACAAAGCTGGTCAGTACGCTGACTGATCTATTCTGAGAACCTAAAATGCCAAAAGATTTAAGAGACTTTTGGGCTGGGCTGCTGTACCTGATTATCGGTGCAGCAGCTTTGTACATGGCTGCTGACTATGAAATGGGCACAGCCATCAGCATGGGCCCTGGCTATTTCCCCAAAGTATTAAGTGGTTTGCTCATTTTGATCGGCGCTGCCTCATTGATTCGCTCCTTCATAGTTGAAGGCGAACCTTTGAAAGGCTTTGCCTTCTCGAAAATTTTATACGTCACCATTTCCATCGTGGTTTTTGCCGTGTTGGTGGAAGGTGCAGGTCTTGCAATTGCAGTCATGGCGGTGTTCGGTATTTCTGCGATGGCCAGCAAATTTTTCAATTGGAAGTTCACCCTTGTGATTGCTTTTGGCGCCGCTATTTTTTGTAGCCTCGTGTTCGTCAAAGGCCTGGGTATTCCGCTGCCCATTTTTGGGTCTTGGTTTGGAATGTAAACATGGAACTTCTTGCTAATCTTTCAATTGGTCTTGAAACAGCCTTCACGATCAATAACCTGTTGTTCTGCCTGATTGGTGTATTTTTGGGCACCGCAATCGGCGTATTGCCCGGCTTGGGTCCCACAGCCACCATTGCCATGCTGCTGCCAATCACCTTCGGTTTGCCGCCAGTGTCATCGCTCATCATGTTGTCTGGAATTTATTACGGCGCGCAATATGGGGGGTCCACCACGGCTATCCTTGTTAACCTGCCAGGCGAATCGTCCTCGGTGGTCACTGCGCTTGATGGCTACCAAATGGCTCGTCAAGGCAAAGCGGGCAAGGCTTTGGCCACTGCAGCAATCGGCTCTTTCGTAGCTGGTACTTTCGCAACTGTGTTGCTGGCTTTGTTTGCACCACCTTTGGCTGAAATCGCCTTGCAGTTTGGTGCTGCCGAGTACTTCTCACTCATGGTGGTAGGTTTGGTCGCCTCTGTAGTGCTGGCCAGCGGTTCTTTGCTGCAAGCCTTTGGCATGATCGTGCTTGGATTACTCATGGGCATGGCTGGTACCGATGTGAATTCGGGCATGGAACGCTACACCTTCGATACACCCTACATGGCCGAGGGCATTAACTTTGTGATTCTGGCCATGGGTATGTTTGGCTTGGGCGAAATCATCAAGAACCTCGAAGAAGAACACCTGCGCTCTGCCATGGTGTCCAAGGTTCAAGGGTTGCTTCCCAACAAAGAAGACCTCAAGCGTATGGCCTGGCCTATCGTTCGCGGCACTGGTTTGGGTTCCTTGCTCGGTATTTTGCCCGGTGGTGGCGCCATGTTGGCCTCGTTCGCTTCTTACTCCATCGAGAAGAAAATCTCGAAAACACCGGAGCAGTTTGGCAAGGGTGCTATTGAGGGTGTTGCCGGCCCCGAGTCGGCCAACAATGCGGGCGCACAAACTTCGTTCATTCCTCTGCTGACCCTGGGTATTCCGTCCAACCCGGTCATGGCCCTGATGATCGGCGCCATGATCATTCAAGGCATTACCCCGGGTCCCGCGGTCATGACCGAGCAGCCAGCCTTGTTCTGGGGCATCATTGTTTCCATGTGGATCGGTAACCTGTTCCTCGTGGTCCTGAATCTGCCCTTGATCGGTATCTGGGTGAAAATGATCTCCGTGCCGTATCACTTCCTGTACCCCATGATTCTGGTGTTCTGTTGTATCGGGGTATTCAGCTTGGGTAACAAGCTGTTCGATGTGTACCTGTTGGCAGGTTTCGGTGTCTTGGGCTACATTTTCTCGAAATTGAGGTGTGAACCTGCGCCTTTGTTGCTGGGCTTTATTTTGGGTCCAATGATGGAGGAGTACTTACGCAGGGCTTTGTTGCTCTCGCGTGGCGATTTCTCGGTGTTGGTGACACGCCCAATCAGTGCAACCATGCTGGCCATTGCAACCATTGCCCTGATCGTGGTGTTCATGCCTTCTATTCGCAAAAAGCGGGAAGAAGCATTCCACGAAGAATAAGTCTGAAACAGACGCACCGTGATTTAGGGCCACTGAAGCATTGTTTCAGTGGCCCTTGTTTCTTCCATGCACGTCTTCAGTATGAATTGAGTTGCATTGTGTTGTATTATCCATGTCGTAGCCCAGTAGCATTTGGACAGTACGAATGGACAGTCAGTTTCCCGCCGCATCCCCAGAAGAATCGAATTTCGGTGACAGCAAATTAGACCCGAATCAGGTCGTTCCCCTTTACCACCAAATTTATCTGATACTGCGAGAGCGCATTATCGAAGGTCACTACGACACCAAGCCATTGCCCGGTGAATTGGTGCTGGCCGAGCAGTTCAATGTGTCCAGGGTCACCATGCGTCGAGCACTTCAAGACTTGGTCAAAGAGGGTTTGGTTGCGAGGGGGCGAGGCAAGGGCACATTCGTCAAGCCGCGCACCGAGTCACGCAATTCTTCGGTGGGGCAAAGCCAGTTGCTGAGTGCATCGGCTATGCGTCTGCAGGCCAGCGGCGATTCTTCCGATTTACAACTCATCACCTCCAAGCGCATTTTGCCGCCACCCGATATCGCGACGCTTTTGCACTTGCCCAGCGATGCCATTGTCGAAAAACTGATTCGCATTCGTCAGCTTGATGGTCAGCCCGTGGCCCACTTAACCAGTTTTATTCCTCAAGATTTGTCAGGGCGCATTTGCCGTCGCCGTCTGCGGGAGTTTCCAATACTGGTGCTGCTTGAGGAAGCTGGGGTCAAAGTGGCCAAAGCCCGTCAAACCATTTCTGCGAGGCTCGCCGATGCCTCGGTGGCGTATGCCCTGGGTGTCCCCGTGGGTGCACCGTTATTGGCTATTTCGAGAGTGGCTTATGACGAAAACGGCAGACCTGTGCAGGTGCTTAAAGGCCTGTATCGCCCCGATCGGTACGATTACCGAATTGAGTTGTCGCGCAAGCAGGCCAAGGGTCAAAGCTCCTGGCAGCATGTGAATGAAGTCGAGTTTGCATTTGAAATGCATCAACAAGACCTCACGCACTTCTAAAACGGGTTTTGTTATTTAAGTGGGTCCACAGGGCGGGAATTCCGGTTCTCGTCTACCGCCACATAGGTGACATACGCCTCAGTTACTTTGGCTACATCATCTGGTTTCAAGCGACGTTGGGCAAATACCTCCAAATAAATTTGCATCGAGGTTCTGCCCACTTTCACCACTTCGGCATAAAAACTGCACAAATCACCCACAAACACGGGTTCCTTGAAAATAAATTCGTTCACCGCCACGGTCACAATTCTGCCTTTGGCATGTGCTGTGGCGGGTACAGAACCAGCCAGATCCACTTGCGCCATAATCCATCCGCCAAACACGTCGCCCGACGCGTTGGAGTCTTTCGGCATCGGAATAACCCGGATCACGGGTTCTCGGTCGACGGGTAACAAAATTGGTTTGGGTGTGTTCATGTTCAGGCGCTTTGTTGTTGGTTTAGCCGTTGATTGTAACGCTGGGCGCCTAGAGTCTGCATTTCATTCTAGGTGCTCGCTACCAACCCAATTTCATGAAACAGACGATAATGGTTTTTTATTGAGTCCATGAGTTGAGGAAGTGATGGCTGCAGGTTGGGTAACGGTGTTGCAAATGGTGCCTTGGGGCGAGGTCATTAAAAATGCGCCCAAGGTCGCCGATGGTGCGGTCAAGCTGTGGAACAGCGTGTCCAAGAAAAAGGTTTACGATGAAAACGGCAGTGAGGTGACCGATGTGCTTGTGGCCACTGATATTGCCGCAGTCGAACAACTGGAGCACCGCCTTTATGCCGCGGAACAAACCATTTCCGATTTGCAGGCCCAGGTGGTTCAATCCGCTGAGGTGATCAAAGAATTGGCCAGTCAAAATACACAGCTGGTGGCACAAATTGAATCCAACCGCAAAGCCGTCACTGTGCTGGGTGTGGCTTTGGCCTTGGCAATTTTGGCTGGCTCGGTTCAGGCGGTGATTCTGTTCAGCGCCTGAACCTGGGTATGGCGGCTCTCAGGCTGATTTCTTGCCGCCGTGTTCATCGTCCAGTGCGTCTTTGGCCATTTTGTCGATAACAGCTGGTACGAAAGGTTTCAGCTTCAGTCCCAAACGTCCTTTCGCGGTCATCACCCATTCGCGTTTGCGTTCAACCATCGCGTCCACAATCTCGTTGATGCATTGCTCAACAGTCATGGCACCTTTTTCGCGCAGGCCCGAAACACCGGCCCGTTCGCCATTCGGGTTCAAGCCGTTGCGGCGAATTTCGGTGTCCACCACACCCGGGAAAATGGCGCATACATCTACGCCAGTGCCCATCAGCTCAATGCGTAATGCTTCCATAAAACCACTCATTGCAAACTTGCTGGTGCAATAGGTGGTGCGGGCAGGTACGCCAGTTTTACCGGCCAGGCTGGAAACGCCGACAATCAAACCTTTGGATTTTTTGATGTGAGGCAGGGCCTTGTGAGTAATCCAAACCATACTCATCACGTTCACGCGGAACAGTCGCTCAAAGGTGCCCAAATCGGTGATGTCTTCAAACCAGGCGTGCATTGAAACACCCGCATTGTTCACAATCATGTCAATGCCGCCAAAGGCTTTCACAGACTCTTCCACCAGGTTCTCGCATTGGGCCTGTTCCATCACGTCACAGGCCACACAGTGCACCTGGCCGCCAGCCGCTTCAACCTGCTTTCCAACTTCCTGCAGTTTTTCCAGTCGGCGTGCTGCCAACACCAGTTTGTTGCCCGGAGCCAGTTTGATAGCCAACGCGGCACCAATGCCCTCGGATGCACCGGTAATTACGATCACTTTGTTCTGAATACTTGCCATTTGAAATTGTCTCCTGCGTTTTTGATTGGCTGGGCGAATGGTAGCATTGCCCATCGCCTCTTTTTTTGTACCGAGAAGTATCGCATGCGCAGAACCGCACCGGTGGAATCCGCCCCGCCAAGACCCCGAAAACGAAGCGACTGGGGCACCATTGCCCAGCTTTTGCCTTACCTTTGGGAATACAAATGGCGAGTCATGTTCGCGATCGCCTGCCTGGTGCTTGCCAAAGTCGCCAACATGGGCGTGCCTTTGGTACTCAAGGAGATCATTGATGAGTTAACGCCGCTTTTGCAAAGCAACGCCTTGCTGGCTGCTGCCTCCATGCCAATCGTGTTGTTGGTCGCGTATGGCTTGTTGCGCTTATCCACCACCGTGTTTACCGAACTGCGCGAATTCCTGTTTGCCCGGGTAACTCAAAATGCAGTCCGGGCCATTGCCATTCAGGTATTCGATTACCTGCATGCACTTTCACTGCGTTTTCATTTGAACCGGCAAACCGGTGGAGTGACCCGAGACATCGAGCGGGGGTCCCGTGCCATTTCAAGCCTGGTCAGCTACACCCTTTACAGCATTCTCCCCACGCTCATCGAGATTGTGCTGGTGGTGGGCTATTTGTTCATCAATTACGACATCTGGTTCTCGGTCATCACGGCAGTTGCGCTAACCCTGTACATTTTCTTCACCGTGAAAATCACAGAGTGGCGACTGCATTTCCGCCGCACCATGAACGATCTCGACTCCAAAGCGAATGTGCGGGCAGTGGATTCGCTGATCAATTACGAGACCGTGAAGTACTTCGGCAACGAAGCCTTTGAATCGAAGCGTTACAACAAAAGTATGGCGGCCTGGCAAGAGGCGGCCATTCGCTCACAAAAATCCCTCACCCTTCTGAACACTGGTCAAAGCGCGATCATTGCGATTGCTGTCACGCTGGTGTTGTGGCGGGCAACAGCCGGTGTGCTCGATGGCTCCATGACTTTGGGTGATTTGGTACTGGTCAACGCCTTCATGATTCAGTTGTACATTCCGCTGAATTTTTTGGGTGTGATCTACCGTGAAATCAAGCAAAGCCTGGCTGACATTGAACGCATGTTTGGCTTGATGGACGAAAACCTTGAAGTCAAAGACAAGCCCGGTGCCCCTGATTTGAAAGTGAACGGTGGCGCGATTGAATTTCGCAACGTGAACTTTGCCTACGACGAACGCAGAATGGTGTTGAAAAACATGTCGTTCACTGTGCCTGCAGGCCACACCGTGGCGGTGGTGGGGCACAGTGGCGCGGGCAAGTCTACCTTGTCACGCTTGCTGTATCGTTTTTACGAAGTCACCGACGGCGCCATCCTCATCGACGGCCAGGACATTCGCGATGTGGCGCAAATTTCACTGCGCAAGAACATCGGCATTGTTCCCCAAGACACCGTGCTGTTCAACGACACCATTGCCTATAACATTGCTTATGGCAGACCTGATGCCACACAGGCTGAAATTGAGGCTGCCGCCAAGGCTGCTCACATACATGAATTCATTGTGAATCAGCCCGATGGTTACAAAACACAGGTGGGTGAGCGAGGGCTGAAACTCTCCGGCGGGGAAAAACAGCGCGTGGCGATCGCCCGCACCATCCTGAAAAACCCGGCCATCCTGATATTCGATGAGGCCACTTCAGCCCTGGATTCCAAATCAGAACGCGCCATTCAGCAAGAGCTGCAAACGTTGTCGCGCAACCGCACAACGCTCATCATTGCCCACCGCTTAAGCACGGTGGTGCATGCTCACCAAATTCTGGTGATTAGTCAGGGTGAGGTCATTGAAAGTGGCAGCCATGAATCACTACTTGACAAGAATGGTGAATACGCCCGAATGTGGCTGATTCAACAGCACAGTCAACCCAACGCGTCTGCCCATGGAAACCAAATGGCTTGAAGATTTCATTACGCTGGCCCAAACCAAGAACTTCTCAAAAGCGGCCAACTTGCGGTGCGTAACCCAACCCGCTTTCTCGCGGCGTATACAGGCGCTTGAGGGCTGGCTGGGCTGTGAATTGATCGACCGGGGCTCTTACCCCACACGCTTGAGCCCACAAGGCGAGGTGTTCTACGAGCAGGCGCTCACCATGCTGGAGCAAATTCGGCAAGCCCGCACCATTGTTCGCGGTGGCAGCTTGCAAAGCCGGCAGCCCATTCGCCTGGTGGTGCCGCACACCTTGGCCTGTAGCAAAGCGCCACATTGGGTTCGCAGTTTGAAAACCAAGCTGGTCGACCGACTGCCTGACCTGAGTTTTCAATTGACAGCCAGTAATGTGCACGATGCAGTGCTGTACTTCACCGACGGTGCCAGCGATTTTCTGATCTGCTACCACCACAGTCGAGAACCGATTGAACTCGATCCCAGCAAGTTTGAAGTGCGGGTGTTGGGTATTGAACGATTTGCACCTTACAGCGCAGCAAGCGCTGAGGGCAATCCAATTTATTCCCTAGACCCGCTGGCGCCTTTGCCTGTGCCTTACCTGTCGTATTCCAAGCATGCTTACCTGTCGAAGATGACTGATATTGCGATGGAAGCGGGGCCGCTGTTCCTGAAAAAATCGCTGTTTGAAACAGACATGTCTGAAAGCTTGAAATCGATGTGCGAAGCGGGTTTGGGTGTGGCCTGGTTGCCTGAAAGCGCGGTGGTACCCGGTTCTGGTCTTTGCAAAATCCCGGGGCCGTATTACACCGACATGGAAATTCGCCTGTATCGCCGCATTCACCGCCACACCGAGAATTCCGCTGCCCACGAACAGGTGGATTTAATTTGGCATTATTGGCCAGACTGATCCCTCTCTGTGGATAACCCTTATTAGGGTTTCTTTGGATATGCGGGAAATGCATGGTTTAATGCTGATTAAGTATTGGAGTGCAGGCCACTAAAGATTTAGCATGGCCCACATTCAAATTCGTCAGGGGATGACATGGTCAAGCAGCACTCAGAGCATCGCGTGGAAAAAGATCTTCTTGGTGAAAAGAAGATTCCCGCCGAAGCCTACTGGGGTGTACACACCAGTCGAGCCCTCGACAATTACCAAATTACCGGATTTGCGCTGTTCAACGCGCCCGAGCTGATCAACGCACTGGCCGCAGTCAAATGGGCGGCCACCAAGGCCAATGCAGACCTGGATACTATTCCCCTCGACTTGGCCAAAGCCATTACCCAGGCTTGCAAGGAAATTCGTACCGGCAAGCTTCATGACCAGTTTGTGGTAGACGTCATTCAGGGTGGGGCAGGTACTTCCACCAACATGAATGCCAACGAGGTGATCGCCAACCGTGCCATCGAAATTCTGGGTGGTAAAAAAGGCGATTACAAAATGGTGCATCCCATCGAGCATGTCAATGCTTCGCAAAGCACCAACGATGTATACCCCACCGCGGTAAAAATTGGTCTGATCAACGCCATCTCAGGCTTGTTGCTTGCCATGGACGAACTCAAAGAAGCATTTGGCGAAAAGGCTTTCGAGTTCCGGAAAATCCTGAAAATTGGCCGCACCCAGTTGCAAGACGCCGTGCCCATGACTTTGGGCCAAGAGTTTGCAACCTTCTCGGTCATGTTGGGTGAAGACATGGCGCGCCTGCGCGAAGCGACCAGCCTGATTTCTGAAATCAATCTGGGTGCCACTGCCATTGGTACTGGCATCAACACAGATCCGGAGTACGCAGCGCGCGCGCGTCATTATCTGGAAGAAATTACCCAATTGGGCCTCGTAACCGCCGCAGACCTTGTAGAGGCTACCCAGGACACGGGCTCATTTGTTCAACTTTCCGGGGTGCTCAAGCGGGTGGCCGTGAAGTTGTCCAAAATGTGCAACGATTTACGTCTGTTGTCCTCTGGCCCCCAAGCCGGCCTGAACGAAATCAACCTGCCGCCACGCGCTGCGGGTTCGTCCATCATGCCTGGCAAGGTGAACCCGGTGATCCCCGAAGTGGTCAACCAGGTCGCGTTTGAGGTGATCGGAAACGACGTCACCGTGACCATGGCAGCCGAGGCCGGACAACTGCAATTGAATGCATTTGAGCCCATCATTGCATGGAGCCTGTTCAAGAGTATTTATCACTTAACCGCCGCTTGTAAAACGCTGACGAAAAATTGCGTATTGGGGATTACCGCAAATGAGTCACTTTTGCGTCAAAGGGTCGAGGAATCAGCCAGTTTGGCCACCTCACTGAACCCTTACATAGGCTATGATCAAGCATCTGAGATTGCAAAAACTGCACTGAAGACTGGCCGGAAGGTTTCCGAGCTTGTTCTCGAAAAAGGCTTACTGTCAGAGCAGCAGTTGAATGAAATACTCAGACCCGAGGTTCTCACCCGTCCTCGGAGAATAAAACTTTAGTACCGCCTCGAACCTGGTTCGCATGGCGTAGGGTGTGTGCACAGTTTGTGCTTAATTTTTTCATTCAAGGAGCAAAAATGAAAAGGAATCTCCTCGCAGCAGCGTTGGCCGTGGCCAGTGTAGCCGCTGTTCAGCCCGCAGTTGCCCAAGATCTCACGGGTACTTTGAAAAAGATTACCGAAACCAAAACCATCGTGGTTGGTTACCGTGAGTCCTCCGTTCCATTTTCATACCTGGACAACAACCAAAAACCCATCGGTTACCACATGGACATGTGTAACAAGGTTGTTGATGCAGTCAAAGCCAAGTTGAAAATGCCAAGCCTGAATGTGCAATTGCAACCGGTTACTTCTGCAAACCGCATTCCTTTGTTGCAAAACGGCACCATTGACATGGAATGTGGTTCTACCACCAACTCCGTGGCTCGTCAGGAACAGGTTTCTTTCGCAAACAGCACCTTTATCACCAGCGTGAAAATCGTGGTGAAGAAAAACAGTGGCATCAAGTCGCTGGCTGATCTGGATGGACAGCCCATTGCAACAACTTCCGGTACTACTTCGGTTCAGTTGATCAAGCAAAACGAGAAGGGTGCGAATATCAACTTCAAGGAAATTTACGGCAAAGACCATGCTGAAAGCTTCCTGTTGGTGGCCAACGACCGCGCCAAGGCTTTCGTGATGGACGACATTCTGATCGCTGGTTTGGTTGCTCAAAGCAAAAACCCCGATGAGTTCATGTTCCTGCCCGAAATTCTGCGTACAGAACCCTACGGCATCATGCTGCGCAAGGACGATCCCCAGTTCAAGGCTTTGCTCGATGAAACCGTAAACGGCATGATCAAGTCTGGCGAAGCTGAAAAGCTGTACACCAAGTGGTTCATGAACCCGATTCCTCCGAAGAACGTGAACCTGAACTTCCCGATGTCTCCGTTGTTGAAGGAAGCATTCGCGAATCCAAACGACAAAGGCGTTAAATAACCTGCCCTAGTCAGTCACGGGCCGGCTGTGCGTTTTAAACGTGAGCCGGCCTTTTACTTGTATTGGCCGAGAATATTGACTCGGGAGTATCCAAAATGAATAGCGACCTGAATTGGCTGTTGTTTTTTCAGCCGATCGTGGAAGGCGAAACCCTGGTTTGGTGGGAAATGTTATTTTCCGGCTTGCTGTGGACCCTTGCCACATCTGCAGTTGCGGGCGTCATTGCCTTCACTGTGGGTTCTTTGATGGGTGTATTGCGCACAGCCTCCAGCAAACCTCTGGCGTTTCTGGGCAATGCGTATGTGGAATTATTCCGCAACATCCCGTTGATTGTTCAATTTTTTCTCTGGTATTTTGTCGTGCCAGAGTTTATCCCGGCCCTGAAAGAGTGGTCGATTGAGCAAGACCCCACCTTCGTACAATTTCTAGCCTCTGTGGTTTGTCTGGGCTTGTTTACCGCGTCCCGGGTGGCTGAGCAGGTCAAGTCAGGCATCTTGTCGCTGTCTCGTGGGCAACGTGCAGCAGGCTATGCCCTGGGCTTGACCGAGGGTCAAACCTATCGCTTCGTGTTGTTGCCGATGGCTTACCGAATCATTGTGCCGCCCATGACCTCCGAGGCCATGAACCTGATTAAAAACTCATCGGTGGCATTAACCATTGGCCTGACCGAACTCACGTTCAGAACCCGTGAAATGGGTGAGGTTACCTTTGCGTTTTTTGAGGCCTACATTGCCGCCACGGTGCTGTACGTGATTGTGGCCATGTCGGTGAACCGTGTCATGGCTTTGGTCGAGCGCCGAACCGCGGTGCCCGGTTACATCACGGGGGGTAAATAATGAATGACTTTGACTTCAGTGCAATCAGCACTTCATTGCCCTACCTCATGCAAGGTTTGGGCTACACGGTGCAGCTTACCGTAGTGGCGTGTCTGGGCGGTATTTTCTTCGGCACACTTTTGGCATTGGCGCGTTTGTCCAGCATCAAGCCATTGGCAATGATCGCAGCAGGTTACGTGAACCTCATGCGTTCCATTCCCTTGATTTTGGTGATCTTCTGGTTCTACTTTCTGGTGCCGGTGGTTCTGCAGTCCGTGATGGGTTACGAACGTCCGCCGCAAATTGGTCCCGACCGGTCTGCCTACATCACTTTCATCATGTTTGAAGCCGCATTTTTCTGTGAAATCATGCGGGCCGGTATTCAAAGTATTCCCAAAGGGCAGGTGGCTGCCGCGCAGGCGTTGGGTTTGAACTACCGCTTGACCATGGCAAAAATTGTGCTGCCACAGGCTTTCCGCAACATGCTTCCCGTGTTGTTGACCCAAACCATTATTTTGTTCCAGGACACCTCGCTGGTGTATGTGTTGTCTGTTACCGACTTCCTGGGTGCTGCGTCGAAAATTGCGCAGCGCGACAGCGCGTTGGTTGAGATGTACACCTTTGTGGCCCTGGTTTATCTGGCGATCTGTTTCAGCATGTCCATGCTGGTCAAGGCGCTCCAGAAAAAAACTCAAATCATTCGATAACAGGAGAGCACTGTGATTGAAATCAATAAAGTAAGTAAGTGGTACGGTAGTTTCAAGGTGCTCACCAATTGCACAACCTCTGTTAAAAAAGGGGAAGTGGTGGTGGTGTGCGGTCCTTCGGGTTCTGGCAAATCAACCCTGATCAAAACAGTCAACATGCTGGAGCCTTTTCAAGAAGGCACGATCACGGTAGATGGCATCTCGGTGGGTGCCAAAGGCACCGATCTGCCCAAGTTGCGTTCACGCGTGGGCATGGTGTTCCAGAACTTTGAATTGTTCCCGCACCTGACTATCACCGAAAACCTGACCTTGGCGCAAATCAAAGTACTGGGTCGTTCGAAGGAAGAGGCTGTTGCCAAGGGTTTGGGTTTGTTGGATCGCGTGGGTTTGAAAGCCCAGGCCGAGAAATTTCCCGGGCAGTTGTCGGGTGGTCAGCAACAGCGTGTTGCGATTGCACGCGCATTGTCGATGGACCCAATTTGCATGTTGTTTGATGAACCTACCTCAGCGCTCGATCCTGAAATGGTGAACGAGGTGCTGGATGTGATGGTGGAATTGGCCCAAGAAGGCATGACTATGATGTGCGTAACCCATGAAATGGGTTTTGCACGCAAGGTTGCTGACCGGGTTATTTTCATGGACCAAGGCAATATTGTTGAAGACTGCACCAAAGAAGACTTTTTTGGCACACCACGCTCCGAGCGTGCGCAGTTGTTTCTCTCGAAAATTCTGGGTCACTGATCCGGAGTTCTGTGCTGCCAGGGCTTGGGCTCTGGCGGCAGCACCTTGATTCAACGCTGCGCCTGGATGCGGGCGCGTGCTGAAGAATTCCCACCTAGCCAAGCTTGCCCAACCGCCTCGCCCAAGGTGATGTGCGCGGCTGTGGCCGTTTCTTCTCCCATCTGCAATGGATGCCGCAAGCGCAATGGCGCCTTGCGGAGCCGCTTCGCGTCTAATCCATTTCAGATGAGGAAACGGCGGGCGAGACGTGAATGTTGGGCACACTCAGCTGGGTAGGAATTCTTCTAGCGCAAGCGACATGCAAGCTTGTGCTGCATCGGCGATGTATCAGCGATAATCCCGCGTCGCAACGCTGTGCGGGCATGTCATCTCAGTGAAAGCACCTGACCCTGCGCAAACGGGGCTTGCGCAGGGTCAGGTGCTTGACTAGTATCACGCACGCCGCACGCCAATCAGCGCTCACGTTTTTGCTGCATCAACTCTCGTGTCTTGGCGTATTTCAAGAAGCTGTTGAAGCACCCAATTGCAATGTGAACCAGCCCGGGCCAACCATCCAGAAAGCCCTTTCGCATCAGGTAGAACTTGATGAACCGCACTACCGGCGACAGCATCAGTTTTCCAAGCCCTGGCCATTTTCCGCGCACAGCCAAGCTGTGTGCCTGAATACTGGTGTATCGGTTTTGCTTGGTCATGTAGCTTTCAAGGCTTTCTGCAGATTCATGCAGCAAGTCGCCTTCAAGCTTTTCAAAGCGGGCACCTGAGGAGCTGCTTTCTACTTTTTCATGGACTGCGTCATTGCTCCAGTTGGCCATCTTTCGGTTGAACAAGCGGCGTGAATAGTCCGGGTAGCCTTCACCATGGCGAAGGTAACGACCCAAAAAAAAGTTGCAGCGGGGCATTTCAAACCCGGCAACATCGCTGGGTAAAAGGCCCTGTTCGTCTTGTTGAATGACCGCTCGAATAGTGCGTTCCAGCTCGGGCGTTACTCGTTCGTCTGCATCCAGGCAAAGTACCCAGTCGTAGGTGGCTTGGGCCACTGCAAACTGTTTTTGTGGTCCGAAGCCAAGCCAGTTTTGCTGCACAACACGTGCACCGAATTTTTCCGCAACTTCAACGGTGTTGTCACTGCTGTTGGAGTCCACCACGACCAGGTCAGCGCAAAATTGCAGCCTTTCCAAGGCTGCAGCGAGTTGTTTGCCGGCATTCAAGGTGATCAGCACGGCGGACAAGGCAATGCGGTTGTTGGCTGCTGTGTTCAAATTTATCGTTCCTTGGCTGAGCGGATTCGGAATGGTTACTCGCTTGCCGCTTACAATGATGCGGTTGCGATCACCCTAAGCGCTAGATGAAGCGTATCTTAATTGTTAAGACCACTTCCATGGGCGATGTCATTCATGCCTTGCCGGTTTTGAATGATGTTCATGCCCACGATCCTTCCATTCAGATCGACTGGATGGTGGAGGAGCCATTTGCTGACCTCGTGCGTGGCAGTAGCCATATTCACGAGGTAGTCCCGGTTAATTTACGCAAGTGGCGCAAGCAGGGACTTCGTTACACCTGGCAGCAATGGAAACTGTTGAGAAACAGATTGGCTGACAGGCAATACGATGCCATTGTTGATTTGCAGGGTCTGATCAAAAGTGCAGTGCTGGCGCGCACGGCCAAGGGTACCCTGATGGGCCCTGGTTTTTCTTATGCCAAAGAAAGCCTGGCTTGTCTCTTTTATTCCAAGCGGGCTGGCTGGGATCCGCAGGCCCATGCGGTCGAGCGTTTGCGAGAATTGGCAGCGGGGCTGTTGGGCTATCGTTTGCTTGGGAAGCCCGTTTTCTATGACGTTGTCCCTCAAAAGGTACTTCCTGCCATTCCCCGCGGCGCGGAAATCTGGTTTTTACATGCCACGGCCCGTGATGAAAAAAAATGGCCAGTCGTCAAATGGCGAGAATTGGCACATCGATTCTCCGACCTCGGATATGCAGTCAAACTGCCTTGGGGCAGCGATGCTGAACAACAGCAGGCAGAAAAAATTGCATCTGGTATTGCCCGGGTTGAAGTGCTGCCCCGCATGGCTTTGGGCGAATTGCGTCTCCGCCTGGAAAAGGCTGGTCTTGTGATTGGCGTGGACACCGGTATAACGCATTTGGCGGCCGCGCATTATTTACCCATGGTCGCTTTGTTTTTTGCCACGCCGGCCTGGCGATTCGCCCCGCGCTTTAACCCTCATGCCATTAGTTTGGGTGATGTGGGTCGAGAGCCTGCTGTGGGCGAGGTGTTCGAGGCGGCAACGCGTTTGCTACGGGGAAATAAACTTTGAGTGTATCGGCTCGCATCTTTTTGTGGCTTTACAGCCTGATTCTTTTTTTGTTTCAGCCAGTTTTAGCCTTGTATTTGCTCAAACGCGGTATTCGGCAGCCTGAATATCGTCAGGGGTGGGGTCAGCGTTTTTTGGCGAGCCTGCCTGAATTCAGATCTGTGCCCGGGGGGCAAAAGCGAATCTGGGTGCATGCTGTGTCAGTGGGCGAGGCCCATGCCATTTCCCCTTTGGTGCAGCATTGGGCCAAGGTTTATCCTCAACATGAATGGGCAGTTTCTTGTACCACGCCAACCGGTTTGGCCACATGCCGCCAGCTTTATTCGACATTGAATCAGGTTCAATTTTTTTATCTACCTTACGATCTGCCTTATCTGGTTGCGCGCACACTCAAACAAGTGCGCGCGCATTCCCTGTGGGTGGTTGAAACAGAGCTGTGGCCCAATTTGCTGTTGGGGGCAGCCAAGGCCAAAGTACACACTGCCTTGCTCAATGCCCGGGTTTCGCCCACCACTGGCAGGCGATTGGCGCAACTAAGACTGTTGAGCCAGCCCGTGTTGCAAAGTGTTGGTACCTTGATTGCGCAAACACAGACCGATGCGGCTGTGTTCGAGAAACTTGGTCGACCTGTAGATGCGGTGTGTGGCAACCTGAAATTTGATGTGGCGCTGAAGCCTGAGTTGGCCACCACGGGGCGCGCCTGGAGAGAGGCTACCCAGGCTGAGCAGGTGGTGTTGTTTGCCAGCAGTCGGGAAGGGGAAGAGGCGTTGTTACTCGATGCCTTGAACCGCTGTCAGTTTTTCAAACGCATGCCCAAAGCCAGTGTGTGGATTGTGCCGCGTCACCCTCAGCGTTTTGATGAGGTGTTTGAATTGATGGCGGAGGCAGCCACACGGATGGGCGTTGCTCGTCCCGTACGTCGAAGTGCCTCTTTCAATGCAGGCAGCAATATTGCCCTGGCAGGTTTTGGACAAGCCCGTTTGGTGTTGGGCGACTCCATGGGTGAAATGCCGGCCTATTACAGCGTGGCCGATCTGGCTTTGCTGGGTGGTTCCTGGTTGCCTTTTGGTGGGCAAAACCTGATTGAGGCCTGCGCCTATGGTTGCCCGGTATGGATGGGGCCCAATACTTTTAATTTTGCCAAGGCCGCAGAGGATGCGCTGGCCGCGAGAGCGGCTCGCCGATTCGAACATTTGCTGGCGGCATGTGAATTTTACTTGAGTGGTTTTCAAGGCTTCGATGAGGCCAAGAAAGCAGCCTTTGCGTATGCTCGAGGGCATCGTGGGGCTACCCAGCGTAGCTTCGATGTGCTGAACCTGCCAACACAATTGCCTGCGGCTGATAGGCTCAGTGAACCAAAAGCTGATTGATTTGCTGCACGCTTTCAGCATTCAACTGCCCCGCCACCGCTTGAAGCTCAAGCATATTGATCAGGCTGGTGTACTTGGCCTTTGACAGGTCGCGTTGCGTGGCATTGAACTGTTGCTGGGCATTCAATACGTCGACGTTGATCCGAATCCCTACTTCGTAGGCAGTTTTGTTGGATTGCAGTGCCAGTTCACTTGAGGCCAGCGCAGTTTCAAGGGCTTTGACCTGTGCAAGGCTGGTTTGAACTCCCAAAAATGCCGACTTCGCAGCCTGCGTGGCGTTTCTGCTTGCGAGTTCTACATTGTTTGTCGCTTTTTCCAGCAGTGCTGCTTGTTGGCGCACCTGGCTTTGAGTACCGCCACCGCTGAAAATCGGTATGTTCATTACCAAGCCAATCGTGGTGCTATCCACACCCAGGTCGAAGGGGCGTCCACTATTGCCATCAAAAATCTGCTGCTCGGTTTCAACCATTTGGGCGGTCAGGTCAAGAGTCGGCAGGTGACCATACCTGGCCTTGTTACTCTCGCCTTTGGCAATCAGTTTTGCCAGCCTCGCTTGCTGAGCTCTCAGGTTATTGTTTCGTGCTTGCTCGGCCCACGCTTCCGCGGTGTTTGGCGTGGGCGCACTCAGTTGCGTGGTCGGTGTCAGTGTGGCCAGTTTATCCACTGGAATACCCACAATGGTTTCAAGTTGTAGTTTGCGCTGAGCCAGCTGGTTCTGGGCGGCCAGTTCTTGAGCCACAGTCAGATCGAATCGGGCTTGTGCCTCTTGTTGGTCGGTAACAGTGGCACTGCCCACCTCAAAATTGGCTTTAGCCAAAGCAAGTTGCTCTGTAATGGCGACCTTTTGATCACGAATGCTGGCCAGGTCGTCTTGCGCAGTCAGTAAATCGAAATAGGCGCGGGTCAACCTTAAAACAAGGTCCTGTTCGGCCTGCTGAAAACTGAGCTTGGCCACTTCTCCGCTCAACTGGCTTTGTTTGTAAGTTTCCCAAGCCTGGGGGCGAAACAGTGCCTGGTTCAGTACCAGGCTGTAGGTGCCGGGGTTGCGGCTGGCGTCAATCGACATGCCAAACGCATCATAGGTGTTGTCCTGTTTTTCAATACGTGCTCCAAGATTGATGTTGGGCAGCAAAGCTGAAAATGCCTGGTTTTCAGTTTCAAGGTCGGCTTGCAATTGTGAAGCCGCCGCTCGAAAGGCAGGATCATTCTGTTTGGCCAGGCTGTGCAGCGCAAGCAGGTTTTGGGGAGTTTGGTTTTGTGGCGTATGGGTTTGCGCCCATGCCGAGTGGCTGGCGATTGCACAAATCAGCAACACCAGCAAAGCGCTGAGCAGCAAGTATTTGAAGCCCGATGTGTGTCGTATCAGAACGGGTTGATCGGGCTGGGTCATGAGTCCCGTGTCCTTAGAATACGAATTCGCTGGCTTTGGGTGCGTTGGTCAACACCTTGGTCATGGTTTCAAACAAAGGCGTTGTAATCAGTTGGCCATCGCGAGATTTCCGAGCCAGCACCAACTGCATGGCTGGAGCCTGACCGATCACTGCCATCAGGCGCCCCAGCGGATTGACTGCTTCAAGCAAGCCGGCAGGCATGATAGGAGTCGCGCCCGACAGCACGATCGCGTCAAACTGGCCAAGCGTTGGAGCCAGCTGAAATCCACAGCCCTCAAGCACCTTCACGCGTGTAATTCCATTTTTCTTCAAGTTGCTGCGAGCCAGTTCAGCAACAGCCGGGTTCAATTCGATGGTGGTGACATGGGCGCACTGTTGCGCCATCAGCGCGGCCATATAGCCTGTACCTGTGCCAATCTCCAAAACTTTTTCATGTGTGCCCAGTTCCAGCTCTTGAAGAATGCGGGCTTCCATTTTTGGGCTGAACATGGCTTCACCAGTGTCGGCGCCATTGACGCGAATGGGGAGGTCACAATCGGTAAAGGCCAGTTTCTCCAGCCCGGAACACACAAAATTCTCGCGTTTGATAATTTCAAGCAAATCAAGCACCTTCTGGTTCAACACGTTCCAGGGGCGGATTTGTTGTTCAATCATGTTGAAACGGGCTTTCTCGAAGTCCATGGCGGGTTCTCGCGTGGGGAAAATGGATAACTCGCTATTTTAGCAAATTTTATGCAACACGCGATGTCTGCGGGCAGGTCAAACCATTCAGCACCATTTGAATATGCGCTTCAATGTAGCGCATCGGGTTGGTTTCCACGCCGCAACAACCGTCCATGGTTCGCTTCCACAGCCCGAGTGTTACCAACGGCGCGCACAGCACTTGTGCGGCGTACTCCGTGTCGATGTCGGTGAATTCTCCGCGGGAAATGCCACGTTTCAGCACAGATTCCAGGTAGTCCCACCAAGGGCGAACGACCTCGTCATAGAAAAAGCGCGCCAATTCGGGAAAGGCATTGGCCTCAGAAAGCACAATTTTTGTGATGCTGCTCAGCTTGGTTGATCCGTATTTCAGCCACCACAGGTGAATGGCTTCGCGAATCAGGGTGGCCGAGCTTTTCTCGGGTTCCAGCAGGCTTTTTGCTTCTTCCACAATGGGTGAAACATGTTCCTTCACCACGGCTTTCAGCAATTCTTCCTTGTTGGAGTAATAAAGGTAGACCGTACCTTTGCTCACGCCTGCGCTTTTGGCCACGTCTTCAAGGCGGGCTCCAGCGAATCCTTTTTCGCTGAAAATGGTCAGTGCGGCATCGAGTAGTTCTTGTGGGCGCTCTTGTTTTCTACGCGTCCAACGGGGTTGAGCATTCGCCAGACATTGCTTCATAGGTGTACTTCTTTTTTTATGATGGTTGATTGCACTATAGTGGTTCATTCTTCACCGAGTCAACGTGATCGGCCCAAATCGGTGCTTGTTGGGTTGTAGAATATGACGGTTTGGTAAATCTTGGAATTTCGGAGAATTCAGCATGTCAATGGCCGATCGCGATGGCTTTATCTGGTTTGACGGCAAACTTGTGCCGTGGCGTGAAGCTCAAATTCACGTGCTTACCCACAGTTTGCATTATGGTTTGTCAGTGTTTGAAGGCGAACGTGCCTATAAAACTGACAAAGGGCCTGCCATTTTCAGGTTGAAAGAGCACACCGACCGCCTGTTCAATTCGGCCCACATTTATCGCATGAACATGCCATACACCCGTGAGCAGATCATGGACGCCTGTTGCGAAGTAGTGCGCGCCAACAACCTCGATTCCTGTTATATCCGCCCAATTGCCTTCTACGGCTCTGAGAAAATGGGTGTATCACCCAAGGGTGCAGCAACCCATGTGGCAATTGCGGCCTGGCCTTGGGGCGCCTATCTGGGTGAAGAAGGTTTGCAGAAAGGCATTCGGGTAAAAACATCGTCCTACGCACGCCATCATGTGAACGTGACCATGGCACGTGCCAAGTTCGCTGCCACTTACGCCAACTCAATTCTGGCCAATACCGAGGCAGTGCAAGACGGATACGACGAAGCGCTGCTGCTGGATGTGGATGGTTTTGTGGCCGAAGGCGCAGGCGAAAACGTATTCGTGATTAAAGATGGCTGTATTTTTGAGCCTGAAATCGCCTCGGCCCTGGTCGGCATTACCCGCTCAACCATTATTTCTCTGGCCCGTGAAATGGGACTGGAAGTAAAAAGCAAGCGCCTGACTCGCGACGATATTTACATTGCTGATGAGTGTTTCTTCACAGGTACTGCCGCGGAGGTAACGCCTGTACGCGAACTGGACAACCGAACCATCGGTGCCGGCACACGTGGCCCAATCACTGAAGAATTGCAAAAGCGATATTTCGATGTGGTGTATGGTCGAAATGAAAAATACGAACACTGGCTGACCCGGGTGTAAAACATCATGATCAGTGACAAAAAAGCAAAACACGAAACTGTGCAACTTGACGGCGACCAGCTGCCCGCGTTTTGTCCCAACCCGGCCATGCCGGTTTGGAACACACACCCCAAGGTGTACCTGGATGTGACCAAAACAGGCAAGGCGACCTGCCCTTATTGCGGCACGGTGTATACCTTGAAGCCTGGTGCAAAAGTACACGCACATTGAAGGTTTTAATTGTTGCTCCCAATTGGATTGGCGATGCGGTCATGAGCCTGTCGCTGATCCAAGCCTTGCATCAAGACAACACCCTGCGGTTTGCTGACGGCCGCCCCTGTGAAATTCATGTGCTCGCTCCGCCGGTGACAGCACCTGTATACCAGTTCAGCCACGCTGTTCGTGCTGTGCAGGTTGAACCCTTTTCCCATGGCAAATTACAGTGGCGCTTGCGCAAACAAGTGGGCGCCTCCCTTGCCGGGCGCGGCTTCGACATGGTGGTGGTTTTACCCAATTCCCTGAAATCAGCACTGGTGCCCTGGTTTGCTGGCATACCAAAACGGGTTGGCTACAGCGGAGAACTACGCACGGCGGTGCTGACGCATGCTCTGTCCAAGCCTTCCAAAAAAGCCAAGCCACCCATGATCGAGTGGTACGGACAACTTGGGGCTTATTCCGCTGATGTACTTGAGTTTCCGGTGTTGAATGTTGAGGCGGGCATGCGCACTGAGGCATGTGCCGAGTTTGATCTCCAACCCGGTTTTTTGGCCATTGCGCCAGGTGCTGAGTTCGGTCCAGCCAAGCGCTGGCCAGCCGGGCATTTTGCTGAAGTGGCCACCGAGTTTTTGCTGCGCAACCCCGCCCAGAGGGCTGTGCTGTTTGGTGGCCCCAAGGATTCTGGTTTTTGTGGGGAAATTCTCGGTCTGCTGCCTCTGGATTTGCAAACCCGCGCCTGTAGCCTGGCGGGTAAAACAAGTTTGGCGCAGGCTGTCGCGTTGATGTCGGCGGCAAGCCAGTTGCTGACCAACGATTCCGGCTTGATGCATGTGGCCGCTGCCCTGAATGTCCAGGTGCATGCCGTGTTCGGCTCCAGTAGCCCGCACCACACGCCGCCCTTGAGCAGCAAGGCCAAGGTGTATTACCTCAATCTGGAGTGTAGCCCCTGTTTTCAGCGGGAGTGCCCACTGGGCCACACCGATTGCCTGAAAAAGCTCCACCCGAAAATGGTGTCCGAACAGCTGGTGCCTGCTTCTCAGGGAGTATGATCTTACAAGCCCATTTTCAACGCACCCTGGCCTTACCATGCGTGATTACATCCTGACAATTTCTTGCCCCGACACCACGGGCATTGTTTACAACGTCAGCAAATTTTTGTTTGACCAACAGTGCAACATTCTTGACTCTGCCCAATTTGGTGACGAGTCCACCAATCTCTTTTTCCTGAGAGTGCATTTCTCATTGCCGCTTGAAAGCCAGTTGACCGAAGTGGAATTGCAGGCCAATTTCGCAAAGGTCGCAGCGCCTTTCGCCATGAAATACCAGTTTTTTGATGCCCGTGTGAAGCCTCGCGTGTTGCTGATGGTATCCAAGTTCGGGCATTGCTTGAACGATCTGCTGTTTCGCTGGAAAAGTGGCCAGCTTCCTTGTGAAATTCCTGCCATTGTTTCCAATCATCAGGATTTTGCGTTGCTGGCAGCCTCGTATGGTGTGCCGTTCTACCACTTGCCCGTGAAAGCGGAGGCCAAGGAGCTTCAGGAAACACAAATTCGCCAAATTATTGAGCGCGAAAAAATTGACTTGGTGGTGCTGGCCCGTTACATGCAAATTTTGTCGCCTGAATTGTGCCGCGACATGTTGGGACGTGTGATTAATATTCATCACAGCTTTTTGCCCAGCTTCAAGGGCGCCAAGCCCTACCAACAGGCCTTTGATCGGGGTGTCAAGTTGATTGGGGCAACAGCGCACTATGTGACCTCCGATCTGGATGAGGGGCCGATTATTGAACAAGACGTGGCGCGCGTTGACCATTCATTAACCCCAGAGGAATTGACCGCCCGAGGGCGCGACACCGAATGCATGGTGTTGGCCCGTGCGGTGAAATGGCATTGTGAGCACCGCGTGGTTTTGAACGGATCAAAAACAGTGGTGTTTCAGTGAGCCCCGTTAAAAACATCATTCAAAACACATTAATACCCATTGGAGTGCGTTGAATGTCCCGAGCCAAAGTTATTCATTCTTCACCGCAAGACATCGAGCAAGCTTTTTACGAGGCACTCGAAGCGGCCGATCTGGAAGCCCTGATGGACCTTTGGGCTGATGATGAGCATGTGGTGTGCATTCACCCTGGCGGCCCACGTGTGGAGGGTTATCACGATGTGCGTGACTCGTGGAAAGAAATTCTTTCTGCGGGCGCTCTGCAAATTCGTGTGGTGCCTGTGCACCGAGTAGAAGGCGTGATGGTGTCGGTGCACAACATTGTTGAGCAAGTGATGATGAGTAGCTCAAGAGGTGAACCCCATGTGGTGCAAGTGAATGCGACCAATGTGTATCACAAGGGACCGAATGGCTGGAAAATCGTGATGCATCACGCAAGCCCAGCCATGGATTCCGAAGAAATGGTCGAGGACGACCTGTCCGACTTCGACCCGCAGCCTACGCTGCATTAACCGGGCTTAGGCAGTATGGTGTATCGTCCGCCCTGGTGGCTTCCCGATGGCCACTCTCAAACCATCATGGCCGCTCGTTGGGCCAACAAACCCAGCGTGCACTATCACCGTGTGCGCTGGAACACGCCAGACGGCGATTTCATCGACCTTGATTTCACAGAATCTCCTGAACACGCGGCAAAACATCACACACTCTGGGTGCTTTTTCATGGATTAGAGGGTTGCTCGCGCAGTCACTACAGCCTTGCCGTGATGAATCAGGCTCGCTTGGCAGGGGCCTTGGGGGTGGTTGTGCATTTTCGGGGTTGTTCGGGCGAAAACAATTGGATGCCGCGCGCCTATCATTCTGGCGATTCTGCCGAAATGGACTGGATTTTGCGCCGCCTGCGCACTACCCTTCCTGGCGTAAGAAGCATGCATGTCACCGGTGTTTCATTGGGCGGCAATGTGTTGTTGAAGTGGTTGGGTGAGCAGCAGGAACAGGCTGGTGAAATAATCAGTTCCGCAGTGTCTGTGAGTGCGCCAGTTGATTTGCTGGCGGGTGCTGTGTCGCTCGCCAAAGGATTCAACCTTGTGTACACGCGCATGTTTTTAGGTACTTTGATTCCAAAGTCAATTGACAAGGTCAAGCGCTTCCCCGAATTGGGCAAGGCTGAAGACATCGCCAATTGCAAAGACTTCTTCGACTTCGACAATCGTGTCACAGCACCCTGGCACGGGTTTCGGGATGCAGAACATTATTACGCCGTGTCCTCGGCCAAGCCTTTGTTGAAACACATTGCAGTGCCCACGTTGATGATTCACGCAAAAAATGATCCCTTTATGAGCGGTCAACATTTGCCGACACCGAATGAAGTTTCTTCGAAAGTAAAGTGCCTGTTTACCGAGCATGGCGGCCATGTGGGCTTTGCCAATGGTCGCAGCTTGCGCTTGGGGCTGGACTGGTTGCCCAAGCAGTGCGATGCTTTCTTTGCGCAGCACTCGGCGAAGCACACAGGAGCAAGTGGTGGATGATCTTGTTGAAAAAGCACTGGCACGTTGGCCCAATGTGCCGGCCATCGCCGGTTGGCTCAAGCTGAGCCTGCAGGGCGACTGGTTGCTCACCGGGCCGGTGCCGGAAGGATTGACAATCAGCCATCCGCGGATTTTGAATTTCATGGCGCGCAATTACGGCTGTGAGGCCGATGGCCGCTACTATTTTCAGAATGGCCCTCAAAAGGCTTATGTGCACCTGGCCTACACACCTTGGGTGTATCGAATTCACCCGCTGGAGCACGGCGCTTTAATGTTGAGCACTCACACCGGCCTTGTGTGTTGGCCGTTGGGCATGTATCAGGATGAACAGGGTAGGGTGCTGATTGAGGGAGAGCACGGCATTGGTCTGTTGCACAGCAATGACATGGACCTGCTTGCTGAGGGTCTGCACGAGAGCAATAGCGAGCTGGTTCACAATGCCAGTTGGGCGGTGCCCGAAGTAGACCCCGATACCCTGATTGCGGCCCGCACCAAACTGCGTCGCGATAAAAACACGTCCACGGGGCAACGCACTTGCACGTTGAAATTGGTGCCCATCGAATCAAGCACGGTGGCGCAACGTTTTCAATTCAACCCGAATCCCGAAGTTAACCAGCAGGATCCAAATTCGTGAAACCGAACCAGAATCAACGCGGTGCGTCAGTCACCGCATTGCTTGCCTTTGTGTTGTTTGTGGCGTTGTTGTATGTGCTCTACAACCAGTCGAGCATCGAAAACCTGTTCACCAGTCGCCCCGAAAATGTCACACCACGCGTGGTGGAGGCACGGGGTGATCTCGCCGCTGGCGAAAAAAGCGTGGTTGAGCTGTTCGAGGTGTCCAAGGCCTCCGTGGCGTACATTTTTACGGAAAGCGTGCAGGGTCAACTGTTTTTCAGGCGTGTGGCTGAAGGTACAGGCTCAGGCTTCATTTGGGACGATGCCGGTCACATTGTGACCAATGCCCATGTGGTGGAGGGTGCCAGTCGCATTCGCGTTCAGCTTGATGATTCGGAACCACTGCCGGCTCGTTTGGTGGGTATTGCGCCCTCGTACGATCTCGCAGTGATCCGTTTGGTGAACAAGCCCGCCAACTTGCGGCCTATCCCTGTGGGAACGTCTGGCGACTTGCTGGTGGGGCAATCGGTATTTGCAATTGGTAACCCCTTCGGTTTGTCCAAAACGCTCACAGCGGGCATTGTCAGCGCCCTTGGGCGTACCCTGCCTGTAAGCAACGGGCGCGAAATACCCGATGTCATTCAAACCGATGCGGCCATCAACCCAGGCAACTCGGGGGGGCCTTTGCTGGATTCCGCTGGGCGCCTGATCGGTGTCAACACCGCCATTCTTTCTCAAAGCGGTACTTCGGCAGGTGTTGGTTTTGCAATTCCTGTTGATTTGGTCAATGAAATTGTGCCGCAATTGATTGAGCGTGGCACTTTACCCCGCCCCGGTATCGGAATTGCGGTGGCCGATGAGTCGCTGGCCCGCCGCCTGGGTATTCGTGGCATTGCAGTCATGGGTGTTGAGCCGGGTTCGCCTGCAGCCCAGGCTGGCTTGAAACCCTTTGATTTGCAGGCTGGTGTGGTGGGCGACATCATTATCGCCGTAGACCGCAAGCCAGTGGCCAATGTGTTGCAGCTGTCCAAAGCACTGGAGACAATCGGCGTGGGCGGCACTGCCAAGCTGCTGGTGATGCGGGGCGATGACACGCGAGAAGTGGCTGTCAGCATCGTGGATCTGGAAGCACGTTAATGGTTGAACCAACAGACGAGCACTCGGATCTGGATCGACGTTTTGGCGGAATAAGTCGCCTGTACGGTGATGGCACACATGCGTTTCTCAACCAGCGCGTTCATGCCCTGGTGGTGGGTGTGGGGGGCGTGGGTTCGTGGGCAGTTGAGGCTTTGGCGCGCAGCGGGGTGGGGCGCATTACGCTGGTCGACATGGACCACGTTGCTGAAAGCAACATCAATCGGCAAATTCAGGCCTGTGATGCCACCTTGGGGCGAGAAAAAATCAAGGCTTTGGCTGATCACATTCATGGCTATTTTCCGCAGTGCCAGGTTACCTTGGTGGATGCATTTCTGGAACCAGACAATGCACAGGCGCTATTGACTGAATTTGCTGCTGCGGCTGGCGAATACAAAGTGGTGCTGGACTGTTGCGACAATGTGCGTGCGAAGGTGGCCATGGTGACCTGGACCAAGCGTTTGAACCTTTCCGTGGTGTTGTCTGGCAGCGCTGGCGGAAAAACCAAACCTTGGCTGGTGCAACCGGCCGATTTGCGAGATACCATCAACGATCCCCTACTGGCCAAGGTGAGGTACACACTGCGCCGCGAGCATGGATACGCCAAAGACCCCAAGAAAAAACTGGGTGTGGCGGTTTTTTATTCAGCAGAGCAAGTCAAGCGCAGTGACACCTGCGAACCAGCGGCTGGCCTGAATTGCGCGGGTTACGGCTCGGTGGTCACAGTGACTGCCACCATGGGTATGCAAATGGCCGCATGGGCCATCGCGAACTGCATGGATAAACGCCAGATAACTAACGCTTAAACAGGTCGCCGAACAGGTCTTCGGCTTTTTCAACCTTGGGCGCCACCACGTAGGCGCAGTAGGGTTGCATGGGGTTGTTCTCGAAATATTCCTGGTGGTATTTCTCAGCCGGAAAATAATTCAGCAACGGCGAAATCTCGGTCACCACTTTGTCTCGGAAAATTTTCCGTTTCTCCAAGTCTTCGACGAACGCCACGGCTGTGTCGCGTTGCTCGGGCGTGTGAAAGAAAATAACCGAGCGGTATTGGGTTCCCACATCATTGCCTTGACGGTTCAAGGTGGTGGGGTCGTGGATGGCAAAAAAGACCGCCAGAATTTTGCGGAACGAAACGATTTCGGGGTCGTAGTGCAGCCGAATTACCTCGGCATGCCCGGTTCTCCCGCCGCACACCCTGTCGTAATTGGGGTTGGGGTCGCTGCCCCCGCTGTAGCCCGATTCACACAACTCAATTCCCTTGAGTTGCCGGAAAACGGCTTCCGTACACCAGAAACAACCCCCGCCCAAGGTTGCCTGTTCTATCTTGCTCGACATAGATCAAAGCCTGTTTTTATTGTTCCCACAATCGCTAAGTGAATCTTTAAGTGGAACCCAAGTCAAGCCTTTTGGTCTGAATTTTAAGTGTCAAGCGTTGTATACTCGGCGCGAACCCATCACAACTTTAAGGAGATGACTGTGATTTCATCCGCGTTTGCGCAATCCGCAGCCGCTGGCCCGGAAAGTGGCCTTTTAAGCTTCTTGCCCCTCATTTTGATGTTTGGCGTACTTTATTTCTTGGCCATTCGTCCTCAAATGAAGCGTCAGAAAGAACACAAAGCCATGGTTGAAGCCCTGCAGAAAGGCGATGAAGTCATTGCCTCGGGTGGTTTGCTGGGCAAAATCAGCAAGATCAACGAGTCGTATATCACGCTGGAAGTGGCTGAAATGGGTGACAAGCCCGTTGAAGTTGTGCTGCAACGCGCTGCTGTACAAAGCCTGCTGCCCCGCGGCACCCTGAAAGAAACACGTTAATTTGCTGTCATGAATCGATACCCTGCCTGGAAGTACCTGATGATCGCCATTGTTTTGGTGCTGGGTGTGTTGTACACCCTGCCCAATTTTTATGGCGAAGCGCCTGCTGTGCAGGTTTCAAGTGGCAAGTCCACATTGAAATTGTCACCTGATCTGGCTGGTCAATTGTCCAGCCAGCTTGAGGCGCAGGGTATCAAGCCCGACGGGGTGTTTTTCGAAGAAACACTGGGCGGTGGAACGCTTAAACTCAGGTTCAACTCGTCTGAAGAGCAGCTTAAGGCCAGGGACTTTCTTCAAAGCAAGCTCAACCCAGACCCGGCAGACCCCGACTACATTGTGGCCCTGAACTTGTTGTCTCGTTCACCCGACTGGTTGACCAACATCAATGCCCTACCGATGTACCTGGGCCTCGATTTGCGAGGTGGTGTGCATTTCCTGTTGCAAGTGGACATGGACGCCGCGCTCGAAAAACGCAAAGACGCATTGCTGGCCAGTGCCAAGCAAACCCTGCGTGAAGAAGATTTGCGGTATGCCAGTGCGCCGCGCACGCCTGCTGGCTTTAACCTGACTTTCCGCGATGCAGAAGCTCGCAACAAGGCACAAGCTGCTTTGGCCAAGGAATACCCGGACTTGCAGTTGGCCACGCCTGAGAACAGCTCGGAATTTGCGCTTGTGGCAACGCTGGCACCAGAAATTGAACAGCAGGCGCGCGAATATGCATTGCGGCAAAACATCACCACGCTGCACAACCGAATTAATGAACTGGGTGTGGCCGAGCCTGTGATTCAACGCCAGGGGGCAGACCGCATCGTGGTTCAGCTACCTGGTGTGCAAGACACGGCCAAGGCCAAAGACATTCTGGGCCGCACAGCTACGCTGGAAGTTCGGATGGTGGACGATAGCCCTGAAGCGCAATCTGCGTTGGCCAGCGGCATTGTGCCTTTTGGTCTGGAGCGATACACCGAACGCGGTGGCCGGGATTTGTTGCTGAAGTCGGAAGTGATTTTGACTGGTGATAACCTGACCGACGCACAAGCCGGCTTTGACAACCAAACTCAAGAGCCCGCGGTGCATTTGACGCTGGACAGCCAGGGTTCCCGTATTTTCCGGAATATCACTGCTGAAAATATCGGCAAGCGCATGGCGATTGTGCTGATCGAGAAAGGCAAGGGCGAGGTCGTAACTGCCCCTGTCATTCGCGGTGAAATTGGCGGTGGGCGCGTTCAAATTTCAGGCAGCATGAATACGGTTGAATCTGCTGACCTCGCTTTGTTGCTGCGTGCGGGTTCGCTGGCTGCGCCCATGGATATTATTGAAGAGCGCACCATTGGCCCAAGCCTGGGTGCCGACAATATTGACAAGGGTATTAACTCTACCTTGTACGGTTTTGTTGCTTTGGGCATCTTCATGATGCTGTATTACCTGTTGTTTGGTGTGTTTTCTGTGTTTGCCCTGGCAGTAAACGTGTTGCTGTTGTTTGCTTTGTTGTCGGTGTTGCAAGCCACCCTCACCTTGCCCGGTTTGGCTGCTGTTGCGCTTACCTTGGGTATGGCAATTGATGCCAACGTGCTGATCAACGAACGTATTCGAGAAGAACTCCGGGACGGTGCACAGCCACAACAAGCCATTGCTGCTGGTTACGAGCGTGCATGGGCCACTATTCTTGATTCCAACATCACCACCTTGATCGCTGGTTTGGCTTTGCTGATTTTCGGCTCAGGCCCAGTGCGTGGTTTTGCCGTGGTGCACTGCCTGGGAATTTTGACTTCAATTTTCAGTGCGGTTGTGGTGTCTCGTGGCGTGGTCAACCTGTGGTACGGCCGTAAAAAGAAATTGGACTCTGTCAGCATTGGGCAAATCTGGCGCCCCACTGACAGCACTGCTGTCGCAAAAAAAGCGTGACTCACACCAACCGAACCAAGTGAATTAAAAGCAAATGGAACTATTCAGAATTACAAAAGACATTCCGTTCATGCGGCATGCCAAAATTTTCAATATCATCTCGTTCCTGACTTTTGCGGCAGCGGTGTTTTTCCTGTCCACCAAAGGCTTGAACTTGAGCGTGGAATTCACGGGTGGCGTGCTGGTTGAGGCCCGTTATTCCCAGCCGGCTGAACTCGAGAAAATTCGCGAAGGTTTGCGCGCCACAGGAATTGACGAACCCCAGGTTCAAAACTTTGGTACCGCGCGTGATGTGTTGGTTCGCCTGGCGGTGAAAGATCTGCAGTCGGGCGTATTGGGCACTGAGGGCAAACTGAATCAGCGGGCAATGACCGAGCAGGTTTTAAGTTTGGGTGGCCCAGATGTGCAGTTGATGCGGGTTGAGTTTGTTGGGCCGCAGGTGGGTCGTGAGCTGGCCGAAAACGGCGTGATCGCATTGATGGTGGTGATCATCGGCATCATGATTTACCTGGCCCTTCGTTTCGAATGGAAGTTCGCGGTTTCAGCGATTGTGGCCAACTTGCACGACGTGGTCATCATTCTTGGTTTTTTTGCCTTCTTCAGTTGGGAGTTTTCCCTGTCGGTACTGGCCGCTGTGTTGGCAGTTTTGGGTTATTCGGTGAACGAATCGGTGGTGGTATTTGATCGAATTCGGGAAACATTCAAGAAAGTTCGAAAAATGACCGTTGAAGAGACCATCGACAACGCAATTACACGAACAATTTCACGCACCATCATCACGCATGGCTCCACCCAAATTATGGTGTGTTCCATGTTGTTTTTCGGTGGTCCCACCTTACATGGCTTTGCCTTGGCCTTAACTATCGGTATTCTGTTCGGTATCTATTCGTCAGTATTGGTGGCCAGCCCCATGTTGATGTGGATGGGCCTGACCAGGGAAGACCTGGTGAAACCCGTGAAAAAAGACAAAGAATTTGAGACTCCGTAAAGCGGAGTTAGCAAGCGAGGCAGTGTGGACAATCCCAAAGACCTTTCGCCACTGGCCAAAGGCGACATTGAAATAGGTAAAGCGCTGCCATTCGCGATTTTTGACAGAAGTGGTGTATTGCTGCTGGCTGAAGGCCAAGCGGTGAACAGTCAGAAACAGCTTGATGAACTGGCTGCCAAGGGCCTGTATCACAATCCCCGCTGGGCCTCCAAGTTCGTTATTCAACCTGGGAAACCTCAGCTTGATTCAACGGCTTTGCCTAGAATGCTTCCGGCGAAGCAGGCGTTCGAGGACCCCTTCGAAACGGGCAGTCAACTGAAAATGTTCGCGCCCGGTCAGGCCAAAGATCCCTTCCACGTTCGTTTAATTGGCAGCATTCCTCAAGCAGCCATTTTGATCACGCACCCCATGCGGGATGGTAAATGCGTATTTGCCAAAGAGGGGCAGGTTTGGGAATTTCAAGCCACCTACGGTTTGTCCATTTACCGCTTTAGTTCAATGATCGAAAAGGTATTGTTGTCGCCGCACCCACTGATTGTGATGTCATGGCCGCATGAAACTCACCTCGAGTCGCAGGCCATTCGCCGAGCCAGGCGGGTGAATTGTGATTTGCCCGCAACCATTCGTTTGAATGACAGTAAAGGTGGTTCAGTCGAGTCGATCACTGCGGTGATCGATAACATTTCCACAGGTGGGCTTGAGCTGTTGTTTTCCAAAGCGGTGTCGTTCAACATGGGGCAATCCATTTCTATTGCATTTCAAATTATCCTGGATGACCGCAAGTACCTGATTGAATGCGACGCCGAGGTGGTCTCAAAACCGCGTGACTCTGGCCCCACTTCATCAAGCTACGGCTTTGCCTTAAAGTCCTTGGGCGATGAGCAGTTTGCAGTCATTCACGCGTTTGTCAGCGATCGCCTGAATCACCGCCTTGGCCCACAACTTTATTCAAAGTAGCCTCACAGCGGGCTAACCAGAGTGTACACACTGACGTTTTCTGTTTGGTTGTCTCGTGTGTGCGCATCAATCCAACTGGCTTCAATGTGCACCCAAACCCCGTTGGTTTGCGTGTTTAAACTGGGCAAGGGCCGGATGCTGATGCATGAAGCAGCCCCCTGTGACCATGCTCGGGGCAAGGTAGCCTGGTTCACGTTAATTGCGTTATTGGGTGCCCCCAAGGCCCTTGGTCCATTGCTGGTGCATTCGTAGCCTCTTGCACCCGCATAACTGTTCAAGTGGTCTTCCAGTCGCCCCGAGAACTGTTGCATCCGGGAAATGATTTGCCCACGTGGCGTGTCCCTGTCTAGGTCTGAAATATTGGCCAACAACACATTGCCAATTTCCGCAACCTGAGTCGCCGCGATTGAACGCACATGGGTCGAGTTTTTGGCACCAAAATTGGCGGTCCAGTTTTTGGCATACAACACCAAACCAATCGACAGCACCAGTATAGCTATCAAGGCATCAACCATTGCAAACCCGTTTTTTCTAGAATCCAACTTCATGTTTACCCTTTGATTTCGGAGGTGGTGGTCGGGGTTCTTCCCGGGGCGGTGGCTCTGAAGGAGGTGGGTGTTGAACCGGTGGCGCTGGTGGAGGTGGCGGTGGCGGATTGGGGTCAGGTGGCCTGGGCGGTGGAGGTGGGGGTGGCGGTGTTTGAATTGGATTGTAGGGCAGACCGTTGCTGTCTTCCCGGTTGAATACAAATGAGCGTTTAACGCAGCCTGAATCTACACCGTCACTTCCGGAACAATTCACGCTGGCCACAATTTCAAAAGTCGCCCGATAATTTTCATCAGAAATGGCGTGGTCGCAATTGTAAGGAACCACAATGCCCCGAATCACGATGTCCTGCCGCACATCGACGGGTGTGTCAGGGCTGGCCAACTGTATTTGCGGGTTCAATGTTTCAGGCAAGGCAACCGTCAAAGAGCATTCGCCGATGATGCGGGTGTCGCCGCGGTGAGAATCGATTAATTGCTGAATGGCAGCATCGTTACCAAAGTTGTGGGTGTAGTGCCGAAGGCCGGCATAGGCCAGTTGACGGGCTTCTTCAATGTGCTGTTTGGAGTTGGACAAATAAAGATCAAGGCTTGTGGTGGTGATGTTTTGTAGACTGATGAGCCCGAACACAATCACCAACACTACACATACAAACACGCCGAGTGCGCCGGTTTGTAATTTCTCTTGCAAGCTGCGCCACTTTTTCATGATCCAACCCTTACCCGCGTCGTGTTCAGCAGGTGAATGATCCTGGCCTCCTCGTACTGTCCCTCGGTCAGGTTGTTGCCAATTTTGGCTTTGAACATGGCAATCCAGAACATATTGGATTCCGGGTTGTTCTCAATCACCGAGTTGCAGTTCTGTTCATAATGCGCTGTGACCTGATTGGGCGTATTGGCTTGAAACCTGCAAAAACGAATGTTGGTGAACTCAAAGTCGCGGGTGTTATTTAAATCAAGCCAGTCTGGGTTGTTGCCGCAGAATGAGCCATGGTCAAATTGCGCCATGTTGACGCCATTCAGTTGCCGTTGAGACAGCACGCCATTGATCAGACGAAAGCCCGTTAAGTTAATCACGTCATTGCCGCTGCGACTAACCCGGGTAGGGATACTCAAGCAAAAGTTTTTGTTGGTGGCTTGGTATCCATTGCATTGCGCGGCCTGGTTTTGCAAGCTGCACAGTTGTATGCCTTTGGCCTCGACGTCCGGGTTTTGGTAACTGCCGCCCCGGTTCAGGTGAACCGTTACAATTTCACCAATCCGGTTGACCTGGTCAACCAGGTTTTCGGTATTCAAATCGTTCTGCGCGCGCATGCTGACCCCCATTAACTTGAGTGCGCCAGTGATGCTGATTGCCAACAAGGCCATGCCAATCAGCAAACTGACTGAAGATGCGCCATGACAATTTGGTTTTTTGTCAGTCATAGCTCACCACTCCGTTGCCGATGCCCAAGTAGGTAATTTCTGCGCGTTTGTCACGGTAGTTCAGGGTTAGGCGTGTTTGGTTTTGTGTATCCAGTACACCCGACACGGCATTGAAATTCAGGTCCACTGCGCCAGCCAAGGTAACGTTACTCAAGGTGGCTGAAAATCCGCGGTTGTTTTGGCTGCCAGTTTGCGCGTACCACGCACTACAACCTTTCATAAACGAATCGTGTTGAACGGTTACATTTACGTTCACCGCACCATTGGCTGGCTGCAGATTCATCTTGACCGGGCATTCAGTGATTGCAGCCAAGTTACGGGCTTGGTCCACATAGGTGTCCAGCCGTGAAACTTTCACTTTTAGCGTTTGTTTGTTCAACACCGAGTTCATGCCGGGAATGACCGAAACCGCCAATACACCCACCACAGCAAGCCCAATCAGTATTTCCATCAACGTGAAACCCAGATTGGTATTAGCCATGGGGAACACACCTGTCAGAGGTGTTTTGATTGGCGGCAGAACGGGCACCAAAACGTTGAATACCCATGTCGCTTTCAACAATCAGGGTTCTGCAGGCTTCGGGCAATTTCAGTGGGGCGGCAGCGCTGGGTGTAACTTCTGCGCGATAGCCACGAAAGTCAGAATTCGAAACAAGCACCCGGTATTTGGCTGAGGACGGCAAAATCAAGCGATTGGCATTGGGTGTACCGTTGCTTGAAACACCTTGGGCGTAGCGTCCGTAGCGTTGCCGGTGCAGTTGCTGGCTTAATGCCAGTTCCACGCCAAACTCCCGCATGGTGCGAAAGTTTGATTTTTCCCAAGAGGCTTCATACCCTGCATAGCTGAGCGTCGCGAGTACTCCAACAATTGCAATTGCAACCGTCAGTTCAATCAAGGTAAATCCGAGGCCCGCACGCATGGTCAAACACCAAAAATAACTGTATGTGCTTGAGTATGCGTGGGTATTTCGTGCTCATCATCCCCGAGGCAGGGTACTTACAAACGGTGGTGGTTTGCCTCGGGTGTGATTGTTAAATGCGCTTGGCCAGTTCAGCAGCCTTGCCAATGTAGCTTGCCGGGGTCATGGCCAGCAAACGAGTTTTCTCGTTCTCGGGCAGATCCAGTTGCTGAATAAACTGTTTCAAACCCTCTTGGGTGATGCCTTTGCCACGGGTCAGTTCTTTGAGTTGTTCGTAGGGGTTGGGCAGACCGTAGCGACGCATTACAGTTTGTACCGGCTCTGCAAGCAATTCCCAGGCATTGTCAATGTCGGCAGCGATTGCAGCCTCGTTGACTTCCAGTTTGCCCAAGCCGCGCAGACAGCTTTCATAGGCCAGCACTGCATAGCCAATGCCCACGCCCAAATTGCGAAGTACGGTGGAGTCGGTCAAATCCCGCTGCCAACGTGAAACTGGCAGCTTTTCGGCCAAGTGCTTCAGTACCGCATTGGCCATGCCCAGGTTGCCTTCAGCATTTTCGAAATCAATCGGGTTGACCTTGTGCGGCATGGTGGAAGAACCCACTTCACCGGCTTTCAGCTTTTGCTTGAAATAGCCCAGGGAAATGTAGCCCCAAATGTCGCGGCTTAGGTCGATCAAAATGGTGTTGGTGCGGGCGATTGCGTCCATCAGGGCGGCAATGCCGTCGTGTGGTTCAATTTGAATGGTGTAGGGGTTGAAGGTCAGGCCCAGGCTTTCAATCAAGTCGCGGCTGAGTTTCTCCCAGTCAAATTCCGGGTAGGCAGACAAGTGGGCGTTGAAGTTGCCCACGGCACCATTCATTTTGGCGGGTAATTCCACAGCCTTGATGGCGGCAATTGCGCGCTCCAGCCGGTGTACCACATTAGCAAACTCTTTACCCATGGTGCTGGGGCTGGCGGGCTGTCCGTGGGTACGGCACATCATCGGCAGGTCTGCAAACTGGTGGGCGTAATTGCGCAGAGTGGTCACCATGCGGTCCAGTGTCGGCAAAATGACTTGTTCGCGCGTTGCTTTCAACATGAGCGCGTGGCTCATGTTGTTGATATCTTCAGATGTGCAGGCAAAGTGAACAAACTCTGCTGATTTTTTCAGTTCTTCATCGGCTTGAAACTTTTCTTTAATAAAGTATTCAACAGCTTTTACGTCGTGGTTGGTGGTGGCTTCGAATTCTTTGATGCGTTGGGCGTCGGCTTCTGAAAATTCGGTTTTGATGGCCTCAAGTTTCGCCAAGGCTTGTGCTGAGAAAGCGGGTAGCTCTGAAAAGCCGGCATTCGCAAGCGCTTTTAGCCATTCGATTTCTACAATGACGCGGTGATGCATGAACCCGGCTTCAGAGAGCAGGGGGCGCAAATTGGCCACTTTGGACTGATAACGGCCGTCAAGCGGGCTGATTGCGGTAAGGGTGCTTAAAGAGTCTGAAGAGATCATGCGGGCGGTAAAAATTGAGGTTTTTCAAAGCCTTGTATTGTAACCTGTCTCACCAGACTCTGTTCGGACAGAGTGATGTCCGTGGTGGTATTTTGGAATTCTGCTTGTTCAATTCGTAAAACTGTTAGACACTTTCAGGTCGTAAAAAACAAGACGCAATCTCATCCAGGATTGTATTTAGGAGAACTGTGATGAAACTAGTGGGATCCCTGACTAGCCCCTTCGTGCGCAAAATTCGCGTTCAGCTTCAAGAAAAAGAAATTCCGTACGAGTTTGTTCTGGAAAACGTGTGGGATGAAAGTACCCGCATTGCCGACCACAATCCGCTGGGCAAAGTGCCTTGCCTGATTTTGGATGGCGGCCAGACCGTGTTCGATTCTTTGGTCATTTCTGGCACGCTCGAGTACATGATGCCAACAGTGCCTTTGCTGCCCACCAACCCAAACATGCGTGCCTTGGTTCGTACCATGGAGTCTTTGGGGCAAGGTATCAGCCAAGCTGCGGTGGATATTATTCTGGAGAAGAAATTTCATGAAGGCGACAAAGTAAGCCAGGCATGGATTGATCGTCAAACCCAGAAAATTCACAATGGTTTGGCTTGGGTTTCTCATCGAATTAAAACCACGCCTGGTTTTTACCTGACCGAGCAGTTCAGCCTTGCGGATATCACAGTGGGTTGTGCCCTGTTTTATCTTGATTTCCGCATGCCTGAGTTGAAATGGCGTGAACTGTATCCGGAATTGAATGAGTATTCCGAACGCATCGCCTGTCGTCCAAGTTTTGAGGACACCAAACCTCAGTAACTGGCAATTACTCCGCCACCCAGGCACACGTCACCCCGGTAAAGCACAGCACTTTGACCGGGAGTGACTGCAAACTGGCTTTCCGCAAAGTTCAGCTCGAATCCTTGTTCGGTCAGTTTGAAATCACAGGAAGAGTCTTCCTGCCGGTAACGGGCTTTGCAAGCCATGTGCTGTGGGTCTGACGGGGCATGGCCTGAAATGTAATGGGCCTGCTCCGCCACCAGTACTTTTTGGTGCAACCAAGGGTGATCATGCCCTTGTACCACATACAAGGTGTTGTTCTGCAAATCTTTGCGAGCTACAAACCACGGCTCACCGTTGCCTTCTTTCTGGCCGCCAATGCCAATGCCTTTGCGCTGGCCCAGCGTGTAAAAGCTCAAGCCCACATGCTCGCCAATTTGTTGGCCTTCATCGTTCAGAATGGGCCCAGGTGCAGTAGGCAGGTAGCGATTCAAAAACTCACGGAACGGGCGTTCGCCAATGAAGCAAATGCCAGTGCTGTCTTTTTTGGTGGCGTTGGCCAAGCCCAGCTCAAGTGCAATTTTTCGAACTTCGGTTTTCTGGATTTCGCCCAGCGGAAACAGGGTTTTGCTGAGTTGCGCCTGGTTTAGCCGATGCAGGAAATACGATTGGTCTTTGCTGTGATCGACCGCTTTTAACAGTTGAAATTCGCCATTCAATTCCCGCACGCGGGCATAGTGACCGGTGGCAATGTAATCGGCCCCCAGGCTGTAGGCGTGGTCCAAAAAAGCTTTGAACTTGATTTCACTGTTGCAAAGAATGTCGGGGTTGGGTGTGCGGCCAGCCGAGTATTCACTCAGAAAAACCGAAAATACCCGGTCTTTGTATTCGCTGGCGAAGTTCACGGCTTCAATGTCCACGCCCACTACGTCGGCCACGCTGGCAGCGTCCAGCCAGTCTTGCCGACTGGAACAATATTCCGAGTCGTCATCGTCTTCCCAGTTTTTCATGAAAAGACCAATCACGTTGTAACCCTGCTGCTTTAGCAGCCATGCCGACACCGAGGAATCAACCCCGCCCGACATGCCAATAACTACTGTTTTTGCCATGATATTTACGATACGCCGGGAGGCATTGGCCCAGCAAGTACGCTGGGGTGCGTGTACACATGCTCAAGCGGCATAATAGGTTGCTTGCCCGCCTTCCAGTTCAGAAAGTCTTCAACGCAACGCATCACCAAGGGGCTGCGGTGTTGGTCTTGAGTGGCGCGCAGCTCCTCTGCAGTCATCCACAGGGTGCGGATAATGCCATCGTCCAGTGCCCGGTCGGTATGGTGTTTCACCACTTCAGCCGCGAAGGCAAAACGCAGGTAGGTGACGTCTTCCAGAGTGCGCGAGCTGGTATAGCGGCTCATGTAGATGCCCAGTAAACCAACAGGCTTTACTTCCCAGGCCGATTCTTCCAGCGCCTCGCGTGCAGCACCGAATTGTGGCGTTTCACCTGGGTCCAGGTGGCCTGCAGGTTGGTTCAGTTTGATGCCGTCGGTGGTGTGTTCTTCCACGATCAGGAATTTGCCCTGATGTTCAACAATGGCCGCGACTGTAACGCTGGGTTTCCAGACTTCTGACATGGTTTTCAATCGCACTACCTAAACAGGGTGCGCCGAGGTTTGGGAGTTAAAAAACACGTTAGAATAGCAGGGTTAAGGTGCTTGTGCTCATTTTTTGAGCGCAGTTAAACGGGAAGCAGGTTCAAGCCTGCGCTGCCCCCGCAACGGTAAGTAAGTGCGGGTGTGTCATTTTGCCACTGGTAGTAAAGCTGTTCTAAACGCAGCAACTGGGAAGGCGACACATCAAAACTTACAAGCCCGGATACCGGCCTTGACCGTTCAGCCTGTCCCATTCAGGCGAGCGACTGGTGCTGCGGGTAGGCAGTGCGCAGGCGGCTAATTGCTTCTAATCGAACTTTTTTCCGTAACTTACCCTGGCGTATTGTCCGTGGTTTTGTTGCGCGCATTGTTCTTTCGCCTGTTCTTTGTCTTCTCCAGTGAATTTATTGCTGCACGGTGGGTGCGGCTTTTTATCTGGATATCATGAAGAAAACTTTAGTATTTATCGCATGCACACTGGTGTGCACCTTCTCCCGCGCTGAACAAACATCTCTGGGCGAATCGTTCGAGGTTGCCAAAGCCAGCCATCGCGATTTGCCCTCCGTGGTTGTAGAGTCAAACCGAACAATTGATTCTAAAGACGATGCCCCTCCCTCCGTTACCTTGATTACTAGCGACGACATTGCACAATCAGGCTACACGTCAGTGGCCGAAATTGTTCAGAAGTTGGGGTTTGTCAATACGCGACCTGGATTAACTGGTAAACGAGATGCAACCTTCGACTTGCGCGGCTTTGGTGGGTCTGATGCATACACGAATGTTGCAATTATCGTGGATGGTATTCGATATAGCGAAAAAGAGTTGGCAACTGCTCGCATCTCCAACATTCCCGTTCACAGTATTGAATCAATTGAAATTGCGCGTGGTGGTGCCTCTGTGGCATACGGAGACGGTGCATCTGGGGGCGTAATTCGTATCTCCACAATTAGACCAAAGGGTGATGTTCCGTTTTCTGGGAATGCAACGTTATCGGTGGGATCCTTTGGTACTCAAGATGCCACAGTGGGACTTCGAGGTAGTGCAGACGGTTTTGGTTTTGCGGTGGATGCAACTGAAGCAAGTACCGACGGCTATCGTGAAAGCAGCGGAGAGGATTTTGGGAGTGCTGCTGCAACACTGAGTTGGACCGGGCAGCATATTTACACGGGTATTCGACTGGGAGCGGAGAGTAGTGACGCACGACTTCCCGGGGCGTTGAGTCCCTTGGAATTCAAGCAAAATCCCCGTCAGGCTGTTCCATCAATTAACAATCGCGGAGACTTTTCTCTGTTTAAGCGCGATTTCGTGACCGCATTTTTTCGCACACATGGATTAGATCGAGATTACGGTTTTGATGTGTCCCAACGTGACCAACGTTTATCGTTCAAGCTTGGTAATCCGACGGGTCAACGCCAGGTGCTTCAAGATCAGTTTTCAGGATTTGTCCGAGACTCCTTTGAGTATGCAGACACGGTTCATCAATGGACGGTGGGGTTGAATTCTGAGCGCGCTGAGCTGGACGCGCAATCGCAATTCTCATTCGGTAACTTTGCGGCCCGAGGGACACAAAGTTCGTACGCAGTATTTATAACCGATGATGTCACTGTGTCTGAATCGCTTCGTGTCAATGCCGGATATCGGGTTGAACGTTTTTATCAGTATCGCTATGACATGGGGCCTTTTGTACCTACAGAAAGCAGCACACGTCGAGACTTTAATTTGGAGGCGTTAGAGCTAGGTTTTGCAAAGTCACTGACAGATGAGTTGACTGGTTTCGGTAAGTACAACAAAGGCTACCGAGTTCCGAATGTTGATGAAAATGACCCTGCGGCACGACCACCCACGGGTTCATTTCTCAATCCTCAGAGATCAAAGGAATTGGAGGCGGGAATGCGCCGTCGCAGTGGCCAACAGGAGCAGGTCGTAAGATTATTTAAAATTTGGTTAGATGACGAAATTGCAAATGTAAGTTTTACCAATATCAATTTAGATCGAACACAGCGTACTGGTATTGAACTTGAGCACTCTGCTCCCCTAGGTGGTCACCTCGCTCTTCGCGCCGCATACACTTACATTGATTCAGAATTTCGATCGGGTAATCTCACCGGGTCACGCGTGCCACTTGTACCTAAGCATCGTGCGTTAGTATCGCTGACGCAGAATCTAAACGATCAAGCGCAAGCCGAATTGTTGCTGCAGGGGCAGTCGGATCAGCGCCTTGGCGGCGATGTGGGGGGAGTTCAAGAACAAGGAAAGGTGCCGGGTTATGCCGTAGCCGACATAAACCTTCGTTACCAATTGGATCGAGTTAAGTTGGTATTTTCGATCAACAATATATTCGACCGTGATTACTTTAGTCAGGGATTTTTTAACGAGTTTGCTGTTTTTTCTGGTCGTGATCCAATCGGCATTTATCCCGACCCAGGCCGAAATATGCGTGTAACTGCGCAGTTTGAGTTTTAATGATTTGATGAACTTGTATCTTAGAAAGCGGTTCGTATACGGTTTTTTTGTTGGTTTTTGGCTCTGTGCTGGCAATCCGGCGAGGGCAAATCAACCCTGCGTCCAGGACGACACCAATCAAACCGTCTGCGCACAGCAGGCTCAACGCGTGTTGGTGCTTGCCCCCCACTTGACTGAGATTGTGGATTTCGTGGGGGGGATGAGCAAGGTAATCGCGGTGGATGGTTCCAGCAATTTTCCGGAAAGCGTGAATACCTTGCCCAAGTTAGGAAACCCCTGGATGCTCAGCGCAGAATCCATTCTCGCCCGCAAGCCCGATTTGGTACTGGTGTGGCAATCGGGTATTTCAATGCAGGTCGTGGCACAACTTCGCAAAGCTGGCGTACCTGTATTTGTCAGCGAGCCCAAGAAAATTGAGCAGGTGGCCACTACTATGCGCCGGGTGTCGAAGCTGCTGGGCACAGAGCAGGGCAGTGCTTCCCGCATAGACGATTGGTTGCAGCAGTTCGAGGCCTTGCGCGCAGAGTACCGGGGTCGTACACAGGTGCCCGTGTTTTATCAGGTGTGGGGTCAGCCATTGATGACTTTGGGCGGGCAGCATGCCGTATCAGAAGTAATTGGCTTGTGCGGTGGCCGAAACGTATTTGGTGATTTGCCAAACCTTGCCGCGCAAGTCAGTGTGGAAGGGGTTTTAAAGCGCAAGCCTGAAGTGCTGCTGGCAAGTGGTTCTGGCCGGGATCATCAGGGTTTTGTAGTGCAATGGAGCGCCTGGCCGCAAATACCCGCCGTAAAGCGCAACCATGTGTACACCTTGCCGAACGATATTTTGGTGCGCAATGGCCCCCGTCTGATTCAAGCTGCCAAGCTGGTGTGCGCGCATATTGAGCAGGCTCGCCGCTGAATTTTTGATTCAGAAGCAGCCCTTCGCTTCTCACCTTTTGCCAAATGATGCTTAGATCATTGACTCAACACAATCTCAAACGATTCAATTATCATTTGACAAGAATTATTGTCAGATGCTGGGTTGTGGTTATCCCTTAGATTGGGTGATACTACCGTGCTATAGTCCGCACCAGCAGTGTATTTGCAGTTCCTAAACATCAAATAAAAGCGCTTTCCCACAAGGAGAAGTTCCATGAAAATCGGAATCCCGGCCGAGACAAGGTCCGGAGAAACGCGTGTAGCCGCAACACCTGAAACGGTGAAGAAGCTCATTTCTCAAAAACACGAAGTGTTTGTTCAAGCAGGTGCAGGTATTGCCAGCTCGATTACCGATCAGGCCTACAGCGATGTGGGTGCCACAATCGTTGATCGCGCAATGGATGTGATCAGCAACTGCGACATGATCCTCAAGGTGCGTGCGCCAGCAGAAAACGAGTTGTCTGCTTACCGTGCAGGCCAAGTGGTGGTCGGCATGCTGAACCCCTTTGACAATGCTTCACTGGAAGCCATGAATAAGGCTGGCCTGACCGCATTTGCGCTGGAAGCCGCGCCACGCACTACTCGCGCGCAAAGCATGGACGTGTTGTCATCACAAGCCAACATTGCCGGTTACAAAGCCGTGATGATTGCGGCCAACGTTTACCAGCGTTTCATGCCCATGTTGATGACCGCCGCCGGTACAGTCAAAGCCGCTCGCGTGTTGATTTTGGGTGTTGGTGTCGCGGGCCTGCAAGCGATTGCAACGGCCAAGCGTTTGGGTGCTGTAATTGAAGCATCGGACGTACGCCCTGCCACGAAAGAACAGGTGGAATCGCTGGGTGCAAAGTTTGTGGATGTGCCTTTTGAGTCGGATGAAGAGCGCGAAATAGCCCAAGGTGTGGGTGGTTATGCCCGCCCCATGCCTGAAAGCTGGATGAAGCGTCAGGCTGCTGCCGTTCATGAAAAAGCGATCAAAAGCGACATCGTGATTACCACGGCATTGATTCCTGGCCGAAAGGCGCCCACATTGCTGCATGAAGACACCGTGCGTGCCATGAAGCCCGGTTCAGTCGTGATCGACTTGGCTGTGGAGCAGGGGGGCAATTGCCCCTTGTCCAAACTGAACGAGATTGTCGACGTCAACGGCGTAAAAATTGTGGGTTATGCAAACCTGGCCGCCATGGTGGC